>NZ_BAAADA010000098.1:0-3685 GCF_039522005.1 Alkalibacterium indicireducens | reverse complement strand
CTTCATCGACAGAAATCATCATACGAGCAACGAGAAATTTGGGAAACATAATTTTTCATAGATTATTGGGAGTTACCTCTATAATTCATCAGATTCATCAACAGTACTGTCTGATGTCCGCCTGCCAGAACGTGTTTTTCTGCCTGGCCGGGTCTGACTGTCTCTGGTTTTATCTTTTCTCTGATTTCTATAAACCTTTACAGTTGACAATAATGTCGCAATCAAAGCTCCGAGCAGCACTGATCCGAAAATGACAATAATGAGTGGCCATTCTACGGTAGCAAAGCCGAAGTTTATAGGTACTGGGTCAACATTAAGCACTGAAAGAAAAGCGATTGCAAGGAAGAGAACAATTGCCCCCACCATGCTCCATTGCCTTTTCATAAAGCTAATCTCCTTTCGGTTACCTCTTATTATTTTCTTAAGAATACCATAACTTCGAGAGATTTTCATTACAGGTGTTTATTTCCTGTTAAACATTGTACGGACAATCCTATCTCCAGTTTTTGGAAAAAGAGTGTAGACTTTGGATGCAGCATTTAACAGCCCTGGCATATTCACTTCTCTTTTTTGTCTGCCGATAGCTTTGATTGTCTTTGAAGCGACATAGTCAACTGGGAGGACAACTGTGCTGACATTCTTCAGATACTCCCCTTCGGGATCAAACTCATCAAAGTATTCAGTATCAACCGGCCCTGGATTGACAGTTGTCACGATGATATTGTGATCCTTCAGTTCCAGGCGAAGGGTATTGCTGAATCCAATAACCGCAAATTTTGTAGCTGAATAGACAGCCGATTTAGGTGTTGCAACTTTGCCGGCAATAGATGCGACGTTGATGATCTGACCGGACTGGTACTGAACCATGTGTTTCCCAACGAGCTGAGACATAAGCATGAGACCCAGGACATTGACCTTGAACATGTTTTCAACTCTGGAGAAGTCATAATCAAGAAACGTTTCTGTATGACCAAATCCGGCATTGTTTATCAGCACATCAATTTTCCCGATCTTATCTGTGACATGCGCTACGGCTCTTTGAACTGCATCGGTATCAGCCACATCAAGTGGATAGACAAGAGCCTGCGAACCATACTTATTTCTGATGTCTTCTTTGATCTGCTTAAGTTTATCCGTTCGTCTTGCACTTAGAATCAGAACAGCTCCTTTTTCAGCCAGCTGATAGGCCAGTTCCTCTCCTATACCTGAGGATGCGCCTGTGATCCATATCACTTTGTCTTTAACTCTATCCATTGATCTCCACTTCTCTCTTAATAGGTATAGTTACTTCTGCCAGGTCGTTCATAACATAAGATTCCGGGAAGTAGCGGCGTGCTTCTTTTTCCATCTCCTTGCTGTCAGCATACAGATACCGTGCACTGATATGTGTCAGAAGCAGCTTTTCAGCCCCGGCTTCAAGAGCAGTTCGGGCTGCATCAATATTGGTGGAGTGGTTGTAGCTTCTAGCCAGACCCTGGTCATCTCCTTTGAATGTACTTTCGTGAACGAGTACATCTGCCCCGCGTGCGAGTTCAACACTGTTCTGGGTTTTCAAAGTATCTCCTAGAATCGTGACCACTCTTCCTTTCTGACTTGGACCGATGAAGGCCTTGCCATCCAGCACACGACCGTCATCCAGCGTAACTGTTTTTCCTTGTTTAAGCTGACCAAACAGGGGCCCGAACGGCACCCCAAGTTCTTTCAGCTCTTCAGCCATCAGTTCCCCTTCACGGTCTTTCTCCTGAATTCTGAATCCGTATGAGGGAATGCCATGACGCAGCCTTTTGACAGTAACTATGAACTGGCTGTTTTCAAACAGCTTGCCTTCTTCAGTAAATTCTACATAGTCGATCGGGTACTTCACGTGAGATTGAGACAATTTCATAGACATTGAGACATATTGTCTGATCCCCGGTGGACCATATATGGTTAGAGGTGTATCGCCTCCTTGGAACGCTCTGCTGCTCAGAAGTCCCGGAAGACCAAAGATATGATCCCCATGCATATGAGTGATGAAAATCTTGTCGATTTTTCTCGGTTTAACAGAGGTCTTCAGAATCTGATGCTGTGTTGCCTCCCCGCAGTCAAAAAGCCAGATGCTGTTAAGCTCATCTAACAGTTTCAATGCGATGCTGGAAACATTCCGGTGTTTGGCCGGCACTCCAGATCCTGTCCCTAAAAATACTAAATCCATATAACTATCCTTTACAGTTTTATTCTACAAATTCAAACTCAAAGTTATCAAGTCTGACTGTATCTCCATTTTTAGCTCCTTTATCTCTAAGAGCTTCATCAATCCCCATACCTCTCAGCTGCCTTGAAAATCTCATGACAGACTCATCGAACTGGAAGTTTGTCATCTGATACAGTTTTTCAACCTTGTCTCCGGAAATGACCCATGTGCCATCCGAATCTCTTGTAATCATAAACTCTCTGTTTTCTGGAGTGAATTTATAGAGTACACGTTCTTCTTCCCCTGTCTCCTCTTCATAAAGAGGGAATTCAGGAGCTGTTTCAAGCAGGTCAGCTGTCCGGCTCATCACTTGGTTGAGTCCTTTTCGGGTAAGAGCTGAAATTTCAAAAATTTCTACTTCTTCCCCGGACTTTTCCATTTCTTCTCTGAACGTCTTCAAATTCTCTTCAGAATCAGGCATATCCATTTTATTGGCTACAACTAACTGAGGTCTCTCTCTTAATTTCAAGTCATACTGCTCGAGTTCTTTATTTATCGTATAGTAGTCATCGACCGGGTCACGCCCTTCAACGCCACTCATATCTATAACATGAAGCAGGACTCGCGTTCTTTCGATGTGTCTCAGAAACTCGATCCCTAAGCCTACACCTTGAGAAGCCCCTTCGATGAGTCCCGGCATATCTGCCAGTACAAAACTTCGTCCATCATCTGACTGTACCATCCCAAGATTTGGGACTAGTGTGGTAAAATGATAGGCTCCGATTTTTGGACGAGCTTGAGAGACAACACTTAATAAAGTGGATTTCCCTACAGATGGAAATCCAACTAGACCAACGTCCGCCAGTACTTTCAGTTCCAGTTCGATTTCTTTTTCGTCACCAGGCTCACCATTTTCGGCAATTTCCGGTGCAGGGTTTCTAGGTGACGCAAAACGAATATTTCCTCGTCCACCGCGTCCGCCTTTTGCTACCACTGCTTTCTGACCGTGTTCGACCAGATCTGCGAGCATCTGCCCAGTTTCGGCATCTTTAACAACTGTTCCAGGTGGAACTTTTACAAACAAAGCCTTTGCTCCTCGGCCGTGCATGCCTTTCGACATACCGTTTTCACCGTGCTCAGCTCTGAAATGACGATTGTATCTGAAATCCATCAGGGTTCTCAGACCCTCATCTACTACGAAGATAACGTCTCCACCAGTACCTCCGTCTCCACCAGCAGGGCCCCCATCGGGAACATATTTTTCTCTACGGAATGCCACCATTCCATTTCCGCCGTTTCCAGCCTTTACATTAACTTTAACCTGATCTAAAAACATTGACACGCTTAACCCTTCTTTCTCCATTACGCACTGGCTTATCTCTTTTATTTTACACTAATTTTCGTATGATATCTAATGACATGGCGACTATTTAATAATTTGAATCGAGTAGGAGGTAAATAATTAATTTATTTACCGTCCTCTCACACCACCGTGCGTACGGTTCCGTACAC
>NZ_BAAADA010000097.1:0-3245 GCF_039522005.1 Alkalibacterium indicireducens | reverse complement strand
GAAACCTGTGCAGACAAGAATGGAGTTCGTAGGAAGCCCCCACTTCAAAATCCGGAGGATTTAAGTGGTGGGTAGTTCACTAACTGGTTTAACCTAACCCCGTGATACACTGATAATATAATAAAAGTATGAATGAAGTTCATGGGGAGGATCAATAAATGCAGGAAGAAATCAGTAAAATAGATATCATATCAGAAGATGATATGTCAGAATTCGAGCGAAGAGAAGGATTGAAATCCAGACTGATGGAAGAAGAAGCTCGTCGTCGGGGCTACGAGGTAAAACGCCTAACCTTTGATACTACTCTAATATCGATTCAGGGAATAGTTGTATTATTCAAGGATATGAACGGCCCATTATCATCCGCAGCCTTAAACACTGTTGTGGATGACAAGCATGTTACCCGTACACTTCTTAAAGCGGCTGGACTCGCTGTGCCTCAATCGACTTACCTGCCAATAAGTAAACAGGAAGAGATTGTTTCATTTGCTGAGTCCATCAGTTACCCGGTCGTATTGAAACCAAACGGACTGGCACGCGGTCAAGGTGTCTTTATGAACCTTTCCAGTAAATCAGAACTGAAAGAAGCGTTAAGTAAACTTGAAAATATTGTAGATGACAACCAGACATCCGTTCATGTAGAGAAGCATTTTATTGGTGAGGACTTCAGATACGTTGTGGTTGATGGTAGAGTCATCGCGACCAGCCAGCGCGCACGGGCTAATGTAGTAGGTGACGGCACGCATACGGTTCTCGAACTGATCGAAGCTAAAAACAAGGAGCGGTTAAAAGACCGTGATCTTAAGAACTTTCTTATTCCAACTGATATCGAGAAACTGACTCATCTGACCAGAGAAGGACGTTCGCTCGATACCATTCCCGAACCTGATGAAAAAGTCATCCTGAGAGATGAATCGAATATTTCAAGTGGAGGGGAAGGGATCGATTTTACAGATACTGTTCATCCTGAATTTGAGAAATTGGCTCTTCAGGCAGTCAAAGCTATACCAGGACTTAACTATGCAGGCGTTGATATGATACTGGAAGACATTACTGAAGCCCCGACTCCTGAGAACCATGTAGTGACAGAAGTTGAATTCAGCCCAGGACCGGTCAGTATGTTCCCTTGGAGTGGTGAAGTTAGAGACATGCCTGGTCCAATCCTCGATTTCTACGAAAGTAACCTGGATAGACTCAAGCCTAAATAGAAACAAAAAGCGGTGCCAGTTAACATTGTCTTTGGATAATTACCAAACGGAGAAATCATATAGAATGTCGAAGAACTATATGAAGAAGGGATACTTGAAGTCGATTCAGACAAGGGGTCCGGAAAAGATGCCTTTCTAAGTAGGGGCGAAAGCGATCAGGAAGTGACCGAATTCTGGCCTGAGAATTTGAAGTACAAAGGATAATAAAGGTGATTAGAAAAGACACCGTTCCGGTGTCTTTTTATATACAAGGAGTGAATAGTAAAAAAAGACTAATCTGTTTGTCTTAGTTTCTCAAAAGAAGGCTGAATGCCTCATAAGTTTAAGTTATGGGGCATTCGTCAGATTTAATTATTACCAATGTTTCATATATCCATTTTATGAGGTGTTCGTCACCGGAATTATTCCATGAATGCCTCATAAAACCTAGTTATGAGGCATTCATGGAATAATCACAATAGTGTAAGATTATGACTCTATTTTTTTGTTGAGAATTGGAGTATAGTATAAATCATAACTACTGCTTTTCCCGTTCATCGAATCAAACAAGCCACTATACTCATATTCCAAGGAGCACAAGCATTGAATTCTAAAAAGATTATAAGTTACAGTACCATTCTATTATTAATCATTATGACAGCAGGTTACTTGTATTATCAGAATAATGCAATTGAACTGTCTATATACGACTTTGAACACGAGAACATTCCTGAATCCTTTGAAGGATATAAGATTGCACAAGTATCAGATCTGCACAATAAAGAATTCAACGGGCGACTGACGGCTGAGCTTGAAGAACAGGATCCTGACATTATTGTAGTGACAGGTGATGTGATAGATAGAAACCGTACCAATATTCCAGTAGCCGTTCAGGCGATGGAAGAGATGCTGGAAATAGCGCCAGTCTATTTCGTTACTGGTAATCATGAAATGGCTTCAGGCGTGTACCCTGAGCTTCAGAGAGAAATCGATCGCATTGGCGTTATTGATTTAGATAATTCATATGAAAGACTGGAAATTGAAGGCCAGGAAATCGGGCTTATTGGAATCGAAGACCCACTTTTCCTGTTTCTGGATGATATTATAGAAGCCGGCTCTGAAGATTTGCTGATACAAGAGAGGATTGAAGACCTGATTGAAGAAGCTGGGACTGAGTTCAATCTGCTCCTTTCACATCGAGCTGAATTAATGTCGGTTTATGCGGCTGCAGATGTGGATCTGGCTCTGACCGGACATGCGCATGGGGGGCAGATTCGTCTGCCATTCATCAATGGGCTCTTTGCGCCATCGCAAGGGTTTTTGCCTGAATACACCAGTGGGCAGTATGTTGAAGACGGAACACAGATGATTGTCAGCAGGGGACTAGGAAACAGTATATTTCCACTGCGTATCAATAATCGGCCGGAGCTTGTTATAGTCAATTTACGACCACAAAATTCTGAAGAAATAAATGATTGATTTAGCTACAGTCAGGGGTATAATAGATAAGGATAAACCAAGGGTGGGATTATCGACGTCATGTGACTTGTCTTATCTATACTGAAGTATGCAGGACGTCCCCTTAAATACTCATTATTTTCAAGGAGTGGTTCCAGTGCCTGTAATTATTGGCTGGATTTGTCTTAACGCTGTGATACTATTATTCAATCATGGTGCTCAGAATAATAAGGGCTGAGCATTGCTGCCTGCAATAGTTTATATATATTTTAAATCTGTAGAAGGAGACCATCCCATTCTTCTACAGGTTATTTTTTTATTTCAAACTTTTTAGATGTGCTGCTTATAAAATCTTCATTTAAATTAAATGTAACGTGACGGCAGAAATGAAATAGGCTACAATAAGTTCACTTTAAAGTGAAAGATAACAGGACAAGTCTTTAGGGTTCGACTAGAAAAATTAGAAGCAATCGGAGGAGAAAAAAATGGAAAAACTGACTGACAAAGACAGGCTCGTTAAATTAATATCTACTCAAGTTTCGCACCCTGATCAAACCTTGGAAAGCCTATCGGCTTAAGGTTAATCAACTAAATCAAACA
>NZ_BAAADA010000096.1:0-4574 GCF_039522005.1 Alkalibacterium indicireducens | reverse complement strand
GAAACCTGTGCAGACAAGAATGGAGTTCGTAGGAAGCCCCCACTTCAAAATCCGGAGGATTTAAGTGGTGGGTAGTTCACTTGCGCATTACATCAGATACAAGATTAAAGGATCAGATTATTCGCCGATTCCTTCAATCCATTCAGATACAAGATCCGAATTGTTGTCGACCCAGTTGCGGGCAGCATCTTCAGGTTCTGCACCTTCCTGGATTTCAAGCATGACTTCTTCCATGTGGTCTGTTTCCCAGTAGAAATTATCAAGTAACTGATAAGCTTCTGGTAGGTCTTCAGATAGCCCTTCACGTACAAAGGTATCGATTGTTTCAGCTTCTCCGAATGAACCTTCCGGATCCTCAAGGTATTTCAGGTCGAACTGAGAGAATTTCCAGTGAGGAGACCATCCAGTTACGATAATTTCATCTTCGTTCTGGTATGCAGTAGTCAGTTCCTGGACCATTGCACCTGAAGAAGATGTCTGTACGTTCCATCCGTCAAGATTTTCGTAATCCTCTAAAGCTTGTTCAGCTGCAGCGACAACACCAGCACCTGCTTCGATTCCTGTAATTGTCTGACCCGCTTCATCTGAAAGATCAGCAATAGAATCAACATCCATATATTCAGGAACGACTAATCCAATTACGGCCCCTTCAAGGTTTGTTCCTAGGTGTTCCATTCTGTCTGAATACTCATCAAATTGTGCTTGGTGAGTACCAGGCAGCCATGCAGCAACCATTGCGTCTGCGTCTCCAGAAGCGACTGCTTCCCACATGATTGCATTGTCAAGAGCTGTCAAAGTAACGTCGTATCCCAAATCTTCAAGTACTTCTGCAACGACGTGTGTTGAAGCAATCTCTGAATCCCAGCTTACATAAGATAAAGTAATTTCATCACCATCGACAACTGTTTCAATTTCTTCACCGTTGTCTGCAGTGTCGCTATTATCTTCACATGCTGCTAAAAATAATACTGATGCAGATGCTGCTGTTAGTCCAAACTTTTTCCATGTCATATCCAAAATAAATCTCTCCTTCATAGTTTTGAGTGTATTTATTGTACTGTGTTTGCTTAATTATCTGATTTATTGAAGCCTTGCAGTACGCGGTCTAGAATGATTGCCAGTACCACTAAAGCAAATCCGGCAACGAATCCAGGCCCAACTTGGGCACGCTGGAGAGCATTGATGACGCGTTCACCTAATCCAGGCGCTCCGATCATTGAGGCAATAACAACCATTGAGAGTGCAAGCAGCACAGTCTGGTTTATTCCTGCCATAATAGTCGGTTTAGCCAGAGGCAGTTCAACTTTGAACAGACGCTGTGATCCGGTACTACCAAATGATTCTGCTGCTTCGATCATTTCATCAGGGACCTGACGGATACCCAGGTTCGTGAAGCGGACAGTTGGGGGCAGAGCGAAAATAACAGCTGAGAATACACCGGGTACCATACCGATTCCGAAAAAGGCAACGGCTGGAATAAGGTATACGAATGCCGGCATTGTCTGCATAAAGTCAAGAATTGGGGTAATGATCCAGTTGGCTGTCCGGCTCTTGGCCATCCAGATTCCAACAGGCACACCGATCAGTATGGAAAGCAGACTGGCAACGAGCACAAGCGTGATCGTGTACATTAATGGATCCCATAGTCCCTGGTTATGGATGTAAAGTAGTCCCAATAGTGTAAAAACAGGCAGTCCGAGTTTTTTGCGGCCAGCAAAGTATGCCAAAGCCACAAGCAGGACGATGAATAGGAGCGGCGGGATAAATAGAAGCAGATCTGTAATGCCATCCATCAGCCATGCGCCACCGTCACGAATCGCTCCAAAGAACCAAGACAGGTTCTGTGTCAGCCAGGTGATGATATTGGCCATCCATTCCGATACGGGTAAACGGGGGATCTGGTCTAATATACTATTGTTCATCTATTGTTTCCTCCTCTCGGTCTTTCACTAATGCACCAAGGACGAGTCCTCGGACAACGATACCAAGCAGCTTGTCTTCTCCATCAACAACGGCGACTGGAGTCTGACTATTATGAATGACATCGTATAATTCATGAATCAAAGTTTCTTTATGAACTTTAGGAATATCCGTGCGGACGATTTCCTGCAGATCTTTCTTGTCCTGTTTTACTGCCTCAAGAACATCTTCATCCGTGACGTAGCCTTTCAGCACATTGTTTTTATCGACAACAAGCATGCTGGACAAATTATCAGCCTTCATACGCTGCATAGCCACACGCGGGCCACTCTGCTTGATACGAAGAGTTTGAGGGCGTTCCATGATGTTTTCTGCTGTCAGAACTTTAGAACGGTCGACATCTTCAACGAAACGTTCAACATATTCGTTGGCAGGATTCGTCAGGATCTCTTCGCCTGTTCCTACTTGCACGACTTCTCCGTCTTTCATGATGGCAATGCGGTCACCGATACGCAGCGATTCATTTAAGTCATGTGTAATGAAAATAATCGTTTTGTGCATCGTGTCCTGCATTTCAAGCAGTTCATCCTGCATGTCACGTCTGATCAACGGGTCAAGTGCTGAGAACGCTTCATCCATAAGCAGGATTTCAGGATCATTTGCAAGCGCACGTGCCAGTCCGACACGCTGCTGCATCCCACCAGATAACTGATTAGGACGTTGGTCCTTATATGGAAGAAGACCGGCATTATCCAGGGCACGTTCAGCTTTCTCCTGACGTTCTGCCTTGTCTACTCCCTGAACTTCCAGTCCATACTCAGTATTTTCCAGAATCGTACGGTGCGGGAATAATCCAAAGTTCTGGAATACCATAGATACTTTTTCACGACGGACTTTTCTTAATTGCTCTTTATCCATCTTAGCAATGTCATCCCCATCGATCAGGATGTTGCCTTCAGTCGGTTCGATCAGTCTGTTCAGCATACGAACCAGTGTAGATTTACCACTACCGGATAATCCCATAATGACAAATATTTCACCTTGTTCTACTTTAAAGCTGGCTTTATTTACACCAACGGTTGCGCCTGTCTTTTCAAGAATGTCTTCTTTTGAATGACCCTTCTTTACTAATTCAAGTGCCTGACGTTCTTTCTTTCCGAAAATTTTCGTCAGATTCTGTATTTCTACCTTAGTAGTCAACAAGTTGTCCTCCTTGTATTTTAATTTGTTTTAAACTTTGACGACAATACGTCGCTGACAGAAAGCAAGTGTTGTCTTCTGCCTACGCTCCACTATTCAATGTACCAAAACAATTTAGTAGTGTAAAACCATACGCCTTTACAGCACTTTATGAGAAGAAATGTTATCGTTTACCAAACCCGTAACCAAACAATTCTAAGAATCTGATTAGAAATGACAAAATTGTTTCTTTTTGATGACTTTTTTAAAAGACAAGAGTGAAAGTTTCAAACAATCATTGAAGTGGAGCGTCTGATTTGACCCTGCCAAAAAATCTTTGTTAAGGTAGATATGTGTCTCATGTAATAATGGCTTTTTCCGTGCCTTTGAACAGGGCTATTATCTAATTGCTAAAAAAATTTTATCAATAAAGGATCTAGTTATTAACGGAGTTGGATGTGCATTGGGAATCGATAGGAAAGAATAAGAACAGGAGGAAAGAGAGAATGAAAAGTATAGATAAAAAAGGTCTGCTGTCACTCGCAGCTCTTTCTGCCACAGTCGTCTTGAGTGGCTGTCAGCTCTTCGGAGCGGCAGACGATGAGACAACTCTGGAGCGTGTTCAGCGCGAAGGAGAAGTGACTGTCGGTTTTGCAAACGAACAGCCATATGCATACCAGACAGCTGAAGGAGAACTGACCGGATCTTCGGTTGAGATTGCCAGACAGATTATGGAAAATATGGGAGTCTCTGAAATGAATGGGGTACTGACGGAATTTGCGTCGCTGATTCCAGGGCTTCAGGCAGAGCGATTTGATATGGTCGCTGCTGGTATGTTCATTACACCAGATAGAGCAGCTGCAGATCATATTCAGTTTGCCAATCCTGAATATACTATAGGTCAGGCTATTGCAGTGGAAGCAGGTAATCCACTGGATCTTCATTCATATGAAGACATTGCTGAAAATGATGATGCCATCGTTGCTGTGCCTTCTGGAACGGTAGAGTACGACTTTCTGCTGGATGTCGGAGTACCAGAGGGACGGATCGTTACCGTGCCGGATATGCCGTCAGCGCTTGCCGCACTTCAGGCTGGCCGTGCAGATGTCATTACAGCGACCGGACCGTCTCTGCAATCGATTCTGGATACAGCAGCTGATGACTCAATCGAACGTGTGGATGACTATACTCAGCCGGTGATCGATGGTGAGGAAGTCATCAACTATGGAGCAACAGTATTTAGAGATACAGATGAAGACTTTATTGAGGCCTTCAACCAGGAACTCGATAATCTTAAGAAATCCGGAGAACTTTTAGAGATTATTGAAGAATTCGGCTTTACTGAAGAAGATCTTCCAGGAGATGCAACGGTTGAAGATGCTATTTAACGACAATAATTTATACGGGAACTGTCAAATTTTTTATGAAAACTAAAAATTAAAGGTGGTGAAGGCCCACTGACTATACCAATCGGA
>NZ_BAAADA010000095.1:0-6218 GCF_039522005.1 Alkalibacterium indicireducens | reverse complement strand
GTCATCCAACCCCATTATAAAGGACTTTTTTATATCATGAAACAGTTAAATTTTTAATGCAACACTAGTGAATCATTTTATTTAAAAAGAGTAAAAGTACTGCATGGTTCATCATATGTATCATTTTCTTTATAGCACTTAATCTTTCCGTCTATTCTGATAATAAGGAAAAAGCTAGAAACCTTTATAACAGGATTCTAGCTTTATTTCTTTTATTAAATTTAACCCACTGACCCTTCCATCTCATAAGAAATCAGACGGTTTAATTCAACAGCGTATTCCATTGGTAGTTCTTTAGTGAATGGTTCAACGAATCCCATCACGATCATTTCAGTCGCGGTTTCTTCGTCGAGTCCTCTACTCATCAGGTAGTAGAGTTGTTCTTCAGATATTTTAGATACTTTCGCTTCGTGCTCGAGGGCCACGTTTGAGTTGTGGATCTCGTTGAAAGGTATCGTATCTGATTTAGACAAGTCATCCATCAGGATCGTGTCACACTCAATGTGTGAAATAGATCCACCGGAGTTTTTACCGAATGTTACTTGTCCACGGTAATTTACAGTTCCACCATCTTTAGCGATGGACTTGGATACGATCGAGCTGGATGTGTTTGGTGCATTGTGGATCATTTTAGCACCTGTATCCTGAACCTGACCTTCTCCAGCCATAGCAATGGACATAGTCGTTCCACGCGCGCCGCGTCCGTTCAAGTGGATTGATGGGTATTTCATGGTCGTTTTCGCACCAAGGTTTCCATCGATCCATTCAACTGTCGCGCCTTCTGCAGCGTGAGCACGTTTTGTTACTAGGTTATATACGTTATCTGACCAATTCTGAATTGTCGTGTAACGGCAGTACGCATCTTTTTTAACGATGATTTCTACAACCGCTGCGTGAAGCGAGCTAGTTGAGAATGTCGGTGCTGTACACCCTTCGACGTAGTGCACGCTTGCGCCTTCGTCGACAACGATCAGGGTACGTTCAAACTGACCCATCATTTCGTTGTTGATACGGAAGTACATCTGCAGTGGCACGTCACATTTAACGCCTTTAGGCACGTAGATGAATGTTCCACCAGACCAGACTGAAGAATTCAGCGCAGCCAGTTTGTTATCTGTTGGAGGAACCACTGTCCCAAAGTGCTCTTTAAAGATTTCAGGGTATTCTTTCAAAGCAGTATCCGTATCTGTAAAGACGATACCCAGCTTCTCGAATTCCTCTTTCATGTTGTGGTAAACCACTTCTGATTCATATTGTGCACCAGATCCGGCAAGGAATTGACGTTCCGCTTCTGGAACTCCTAGGCGGTCAAAAGTTTCTTTGATTTTATCCGGTACATCGTCCCAGCTGCGTGCAGGGGCTTCACTTGCTTTACGGTAGTACGTATAGTTGTCGAAATCGACATCTGACAAGTCTGCTCCCCATTCAGGCATTGGACGGGATTTGTAGTGGTCGTATGATTTCAGACGGTAGTCGAGCATCCATTCCGGCTCGTTTTTACGAGAAGAAATGTCACGGATAATATCTTCGTTCAACCCTTTACCCGTATCGTAGACGGCGTCGACCCCTTCGTCGTGAAATCCGTATTTATATTCTGTTTTCTCAGGTACTTGAGACATGAATATTCCCCTTCCTTACTTATAGAAAAGCAGGTAAAGCTGTTTTGACACCCTTGAAAAATAGGGAAAGAAGTCTGAATGAGCATACTGCGCAATTGCCCGGAGACTTTTCGCTTCAGCGAATTAGTCGAATGGTATGCGTCAGCTGGTGTTTCTTTCATCTTTTTTCATGCAGTGTCAGGCTTTAACTGCTAGCCAGTAATCATGTATATCTCTGCAGTCAGTTCATTCTATTCGGGAATCGTCCAGAATAGAGTCAGTCGTGCGTCAGTTGACCGTCAACGCCTGTGCCGTCTGATCCGAGTGCTTTTTCCAGAGCTTTCCAGGAGAGTGTTGCGCATTTGATCCGGGCAGGGAATTTTGATACACCTGCAAGCATCATTGCGTCACCGAGTGCCTGTTCGTGTTCAGGCTTGTTGCCTTGAACGACTTCTGAAAATTCGTTCACCAGCATCAGGGCTTCGTCAACGGATTTATTTAAGATCGTGTCGGTCATCATGCTGGCACTGGCCATTGAAATGGTACAGCCGCTTCCGTCAAACCGCACATCAGTTATTTTATCTTCTTCGACTGTCAGCTGTACTTGGATCACGTCTCCACATGTCGGGTTTTTCAGCTCGATCTGTGTGGTCGCTTTATCCAGTACACCGCGTCGTCTTGGGTGTTGAGAGTGATCAAGGATCACTGCCCGGTATAATTGATCTAATTTAGTCAAGGCCATGTAAGAAAAACTCCTTCGTGGCTTTCAATGCTTCAACGAATTTGTCTGCATCAGCAACCGTGTTATACAAATAGAAGCTTGCACGGGCCGTAGCTGGCTGATTCAGATAGTTCATCAAAGGCTGTGCACAGTGGTGACCGGCTCTGACAGCTACACCTTCCATGTCCATTGCTGTCGCAACATCATGTGGATGAACCCCGTCGATATTGAACGCAATCACGCCTGTCCGGTCCGAGGATTTTTTCGGTCCGAATAAGGTCAGTCCTTCAATTTCTTCTAGTTTCGGCATCAGGTACGCCACCAGATTTTGTTCATGGTCCATTATCTCACGCATGCCGATGTTTTCCAAGTAGTCCATAGCTGCGCCCAGTCCGATCGCTCCGGCGATGTTCGGGGTTCCTGCTTCAAACTTCCATGGTAGTTCTTTCCATGTGCTGTCCTGCAGTTCCACGAAATCGATCATCTCTCCGCCAAACTCCAGAGGCTCCATTTTCTCAAGCCACTTACGTTTGCCGTAAAGCACGCCGATACCGGTCGGAGCCATCATTTTGTGACCGCTGAATGCGTAGAAATCTGCATCCAGTGCCTGAACATCTACGGGCATATGCGGTACTGCCTGAGCACCGTCGACAACCATCACGCCACCTTTGTCATGCACGTAATCAGTCAGTTCGTTGATCGGGTTGACGACGCCCAGCACATTTGATACATGAACGAGAGAAACGATTTTAGTCTGTTCAGTAATCTTTTCTCTCGCATCGTCCATGTCCAGCTTACCGTCATCCGTCAGCTCGATATATTTAAGCTTAGCGCCTTTACGCTTTGCCAGCTGCTGCCAGGGGATGATGTTCGAGTGATGTTCCATGAAGGAAATCACTATCTCATCCCCTTCTTCAATAATCAGATCGCCAAGGCTTCTGGCAACCCAGTTCAGACTGGTCGTAGTCCCTCTTGTAAACAGAACTTCAGCCGTGCTTGGGGCATTGATGAAGCGGCGGACTTTTTCTCTGGCTCCCTCATATTGAGTGGTCGCTCGTTCAGCCAAAGTATGCACCCCTCTATGCACATTGGCATTAGAGGTATGGTAATAGGTTTCAAGAGCTTTCAGGACAGCTTCCGGTTTCTGTGTGGTCGCGGCATTATCCAAATAAACAAGTGGCTCATCGTTGACGTGCTGCTGAAGGATCTTGAAGTCCTCCCGCAGATGTTCGTAAGGCACGGTCATCTAGATGTCAACTTCCTTTCGATGGTGTCAACCAATTCGTCACGGATACTTCTCAGTGGAATAGCTGAAATCACTTTTCCAAGGAATCCGCGGATAACCAGTCGCTCAGCTTCTGATTTCTCGATTCCTCTGCTCATCAGGTAGTACATTTCTTCAGGATCGACGCGTCCAACACTGGCTGCGTGACCTGCTGTCACTTCATTTTCGTCGATCAGTAGAATCGGGTTCGCATCGCCTCGGGCTTTGTCAGACAACATCAGTACACGAGATTCCTGCTGAGCATCTGCTCCTTTAGCCCCTTTGATGATGTGGCCGATTCCGTTGAATGTCAGGGTCGCTCGGTCCATGATAACGCCGTGCTGGAAGATGTTTCCTTCCGTGTGGTTCCCGTAGTTGACAACGTTGGAGTCGATGACTTGCGTCTGATGTCCGCTGCTGATTCCGACAGCTTTCAGGTCACTTGATGACCCTTCTCCGACAAGGTCGACATCGAAGTCACAGACAACATTTCCGTTGTTCATAACACCAATTGCCCAGTCGATTGTTGAGTCTCTTGATGTGTATCCTTTACGGTTGAAGTATACTGTAGAGTTTTCACCCAGCTGGTCAACTGCACTGAATTTTACTTGTGCGCCGGCTTTGGTGACGACTTCTACAACGATGTTTGCGGCATTTTTCGTGTCGCCTTTAGTCAGGAATTTCTCCACATAGTTAAAGTTTGAGTTTGTATCAGCATAAATCAATACGTGCTTGATGAATGAATCTTCAACTAAACTGTTTTGAATGAAGACCGCTTCAAGCGGGTCTTCGATCTCAACGTTTTTAGGCACATAGAGGAATAGTCCTGAATTCATGAACGCTGCGTGGAATGCAGTGATTTTATTCGTATCCGGTTTAACCGCCTTGGACATATAAGCTTCCTTGACCAGGTCAGGGTGCTCTTTTAATGCCGTATGCATGTCAGTAAAGATGACCCCTTTGTCCTTCAATGACTGGGGAAGGGTTTCGATCACTGTGTCGTTTCCTGTTTGAATCACACGGGCAGCATCTGCCTTGTCTTCGACGAATTCGAATGGATCGATAGCTTTTGGTGCCGGTGCGCCAGTCAGGTTCGGGACCTGCCACAGCGGCCAGCGGTTGTATCTTAAACGCTCGATGACGGGCGGATCAAGATCTTCGATTTTTTCCAGCGCATCCAGGCGCATCTGAAGCATCCACTCCGGTTCCTGAAGTGCTGTGGAGAAGGCTTGTAATGCGTCTTTATAACTCACGTAATCTTTAGTTTTTGTTTCCATAAGTCATGGCCTCCTCAAAAATTAGTCTTCTTCAATGTCAAAGTCTAATCCTAGTTCTTCCATTAGACCTTTGTATCCTTCTGCTTCAAGTTTCTTAGCCAGTTCAGCTCCACCTGTCTTAACGACACGTCCATCCATCATGATGTGGACAACATCTGGTGTGATGTAGTTCAGTAGACGCTGATAGTGCGTGATGATCAGTGAGCCGAAGCCTTCACCGCGCATCGCGTTAACACCTTTAGATACGACTTGCAGCGCATCGATATCCAGTCCTGAGTCGATTTCGTCAAGAATGGCGAAAGTCGGTTCGATCATTAATAGTTGCAAGATTTCGTTACGTTTTTTCTCTCCGCCTGAGAAGCCTTCATTTAAATAACGTTCAGCCATTTCTTCCGGCATATCCAGAACAGCCATTTTTTCGTCCAGTTTGTTGATGAAGTCCATGACATTCATCTTATCGTCTTCGTCTCTTCTTGAGTTGATTGCTGCACGCATGAATTCTGCATTGGTGATTCCAGCAATTTCACTTGGGTATTGTACAGCAAGGAACAAACCGGCACGTGCCCGCTCGTCAACTTCCATGTCCAGTACGTTCTCTCCGTCCAGAAGGACTTCTCCTTCTGTTACTTCGTAGCTTGGGTGTCCCATGATTGCAGCAGAAAGGGTAGATTTCCCTGTTCCGTTAGGTCCCATGATTGCGTGGATTTCACCTGTCTGCATTTTCAGGTTCACGCCTTTAAGAATTTCTTTGTCCTCGATGGATACATGTAGGTTCTTGATCTCTAATACGGCCATTATGTACCTTCCTTTTCTACTTGTATTTTTTTGAGCAAAAAAGTCTGTAAAAGCAGAATCCTGCCTGAAAAAACTTTCTTACTTACAATGTCTAATTTTAGTCTAATTGAGAATCAGAATCAAGGTTTCTTTGAGGTAAATATCAGCAAAACCTCATTTTTCGTTGATTTAACAAGGTTTCCAGATTATAAAAATTATCATCTACGAATAAATAAAATCATCAGATCACTTAAGTTCTGATGATTTCAACATTTATAACAAGGTTTCGAGCAGCCAGGCAAGAGGTCTCATGGCTGGTATGAGAATCCTCTGCCACCAGACAGGTGTCTCCCCTTCTGTTTTTTCTCCAGGTATCTCTGAGCCATCCTGATCGAACCGGACACTTTTCTTCAGATAACTTTCTTCCGCTTCATCTAGAATCTGTCGTGCGAGTTCTTCGCTGTCCAGAACGATCATTGTCTCAGTACTTAGCCAGGTGCTTCTGGCATCAAAGGTGAACTACCCACCACTTAAATCCTTTGGATTTTGAAGTGGGGGCTTCCTACGAACTCCATTCTTATCTG
>NZ_BAAADA010000094.1:0-7616 GCF_039522005.1 Alkalibacterium indicireducens | reverse complement strand
ATCATAGAAGGAGCGATAATAAATTATAAGGGGTTTTTATCAAACTGTCCTTGACATGGGGTCCAGTTTAAATCCTGCGTGGTTCAGGCGCTTTTTAATATGAGTTAAAACGTTTACTGCCGTTTCCCGTCTTTCGTAAATGTAATGACGTTCGATTCTTTATTATCTGCTATTTCTTTGGCCCGCTTGACTGCTTCATCTTTACTGTCAAAAGTCGAGTCAGAACGTTTGGCGTCTTTCGTCCGTACCTTCCATTCCTCTTCTTCAAAGTAAACCAGAACATCATTGTCCAGCAGCTTTTCATTTGTTGTGTCGTCATGCTGATCCTGCTTGTCTGGATTATCACTGTACTTGAATGAACGGATCTCATCTTCTGAGGCGTTATCGGCCCATTCTTTCGCCTGGTCTGTTGCGATAGGTATCGCCCGACCTTCTTCGTACCCGTTATCCAGCAGGGCATTGGCAATATCAATGGATTTCTTTTTAACCACGTGGTCCAGGTTCTTGAATGAATCAGGGTAATCATTTAAATCCCAGGGCATTTATGAATCATCCTTTCATCTTTGTTACTTTCGTTATATCATGATAAAGGAAAAAGGTCTATCGAAAGCATTTGAAAAGAGGCATGACATGTTAAAGAAAATAGATAAAGCACAGGTATTTCTTGAAGATCATCTTCACTTGTTTCAATGTCCGGTATGCAGCCAGGCATTCGAATCCGTAAATAATCATCAGGTGATCTGTCGGGATGGTCACCGGTTCGATCTTTCAAAGAAAGGGACGTTATTTTTATTGGAGAAAAGCATGAAGTCCGAGTATACAAGAGACATGCTTCTGTCAAGACAACGACTAGCTGAAAGCGGACTTTGGGCGCCGTTGCTGGATAAGATTCAGTCACTGATCAAGCACCCAGAAGGCGTTCTTTTAGATATCGGATGCGGTGAAGGCTCTCACAGTGCCTATTTGAAGAAAAATGGGTATAAGGGGCCAATTATAAGCTTCGATATATCAAAGGAAGGTATCAATCTGGCGGCTGCCAGTCATGAAGACATTTTCTTTCTAACTGCTGATCTGGCTCGTTCTCCCTTTGCTTCTCGCCAGTATGATACGCTTTTAAATATATTGTCACCATCCAATTACAGTGAATTTGACAGACTGATGAGACAAGGGGGACAGGTCATCAAAGTCGTCCCGAATCCAGGGTACCTAAAAGAATTGCGGGAATTACAGGAAGAATCGAAACGGACTTACTCCAATGTTCAAGTTGTTGAGAAATTCGAAGAACATTATACTCATGTCCGAAAAGAATCTGTTGTCTACACCTTTCAGCTGCCTGAAGAACTAGTGGAAGACTTTATAACCATGACCCCACTTGGTTGGCATATTAAAGCAGACTTTGATAGTATACGAACAAAGTTGAAAGAAATTACAGTGGATTTACTTATCCTGATAGGCGAATCGGAGGATTCAGCATAAAATTGACAATTATACATTAGAATTGTCACGATTTAGAAGGATTTATTTGGTGCATAGCCTTGTGTTTTTATACAGGAGATGCTAATATGTACTTCATAAGCTAATTTGGTTCATTGGTTTTTATCAGTCAACCCATCAGAAGCTGATAAAAAAACGTGAATTTTCAAAGGCTTCATCAACGTATCGTTTCGCAGTGCTTGACACCGAGGCGATACGTTTTTTTTGCGCTGAAAAATGCTCAACTCGGTAAAACTCATTTAAAACATTACTATGTGTGAAGGTCATGGTGTATAATACATAGAGACGTTATAGGAGGAGTTAATTATGAATATTGTAGTGCTAGCCGGCGGTTACAGCCATGAAAGAGAAGTATCATTAAGTTCTGGAAGTCTGATTGCCAATGCTCTCATGGAAAACGGACATCAAGTCATTATGCTGGATCTGTATTTCGGAACCAGTGAAGCAGTGACTTTCGAAGAGGCCTACCAAAAATTAAAGAAAGATAAATATGAGTACAAAGTCAGAAAGCAGATACCGGACCTTGATGCGCTGAAAGCTCAAAAGGAAAAGCCGAATGAAATGATCGGAGAAAACATCATTCCAATTTGTCAGTCTGCGGATCTCGTCTTCCTTTCTCTTCACGGGGAACTAGGGGAAAACGGTCAGCTTCAGGCAGTGTTTGACTTATACGACATTACTTACACAGGAACTGGGTATTTAGGCAGTGCTATTGCCATGAATAAGATCCTTTCTAAAGAAATCATGTCAGCACAAGGTATTCTGACGCCTGAATGGGAAGTGCTGGAACAGTCAGACGAACCGACCAGCGCTGTACCTTGCGTAGTTAAACCGAACGCCAGCGGATCAAGTATCGGTGTGTATATCGTGGACAACCAGGAGGACTTGAAGCAGGCAGTCAAAGAAGCCAAGAAGTACTCTCCGTCAGTTCTGATCGAAGAGAAAATAAGCGGTCGTGAATTTTCTGTTGGGGTTCTTGAAGGAAAGGCCCTGCCTGTTATTGAGATCATCCCTAAAACAGGGTTCTATGATTATGAAAACAAGTATCAGGAAGGCGCAACCATTGAAATCTGCCCAGCCGAAGTGGATCCTGCAATTGCTGAGAAAATGCAGGAGACAGCTCTTAAAGTCTTCAAAGCACTTCGTCTGGAATACTATTCGCGCATTGATTTCATGGTGTCTGAAGATGGCGGAGTCTACTGTATAGAAGCCAACACACTGCCAGGCATGACGCCAACCAGCTTGTTCCCTCAGGAGGCTGCTGCTTCCGGAATGAGCTACAATGAACTCTGTAATAAATTGGCAGAAATTGCCGCATCAAAATAAAGGCAGTCATTAGTACTGGAACGTAAGGATAAAGAGAGGAGGGAGCACGTATGAATCAGCTGCTTAAAGAAAAGATCATTGATAAGGCGGAAGAGCTGGGTATCAACAAGATTGGATTCACGCACGCCGACCCTTTCTATGATCTGGAAGAAAAGCTTCATGCCCAGCAGGAAAAAGGCCATCATTCCGGATTTGAGCACCGGATAATTGAAGAACGCATCTATCCGGAAAAGATTTTTGACCAGCCCAAGTCGATCATTGCGATTGCTCTGGCTTATCCCTCCAAAATGAGAGAAAAGGCGCCACGCGTCAAAGGAGAACGTCGCGGAGAATTTGCTCGTGCGTCGTGGGGAAAAGACTATCATTTGATTTTGAGGGAAAAAATGGATCAGTTGATCGAGTACATCCGTCAAGAAGCAGAAGGGGACGTCACATTCAAGCCAATGGTCGATACAGGTGAACTGGTCGATGTAGCAGTGGCTCAGCGTGCCGGTCTTGGATTCATTGGTCGAAACGGCTTGCTTATCACCAAGGAATACGGCTCCTATGTCTATCTTGGTGAAATCATTACGAATATCGCCTTTGAACCGGATAGTGAAGTTGATTTCGGATGTGGCGACTGTACCCGCTGTGTGGATGCGTGTCCGACAGATGCTTTACTTGGTGACGGCCGAATGAATGCTCAGCGCTGTTTGTCCTACCAGACTCAGACCAAAGGGTATATGCCCAAAGAATACCGGCGTAAAATAGGGCATGTCATTTATGGCTGCGACATCTGTCAGATTGTCTGCCCATATAATAAAGGGGTGGATTCTCACTTTCATGAAGATATGGAGCCTGAACCGTTCAACACGACGCCGGAACTTAAACCTCTGCTGACTATTTCAAATAAAGAATTCAAGCAGACTTTCGGAGAAATGGCTGGATCCTGGCGAGGGAAGAAACCGCTCCAGAGAAATGCGATTATCGCTCTAGCCAACTACAGAGACTTCACGGCTGTTCCGGATCTTTTGAATGTAATCGATAATGATCCGAGACCGATGATCCGTGGAACAGCGGCTTGGGCAGTAGCCACTATCATCAGCAAGCGGCCGAATGAAGATGTCCTGGCTTTTCTCGAAGAAGCTGTACTCAAAGAAACCGATGAGGAAACCATTACCGAGTTCAACGAAGCAATCGCGGGTCTGAGAGAAAGATTAGATGCAATCGAAAGCAAGAGGAGAGACAAGCATTGACAAACCATATCGCATTATTTGAACCACAGATCCCGGCAAATACTGGAAACATTGCCCGTACATGTGCCGGTACCAATACTGTTCTGCACCTGATCGAACCGCTCGGCTTTAAAACGGATGACAAGTATCTGAAACGAGCAGGTCTCGACTACTGGCACGCTGTAGATATACATTACCATAAAGACCTGGATGCCTTTATGACTGCAGTAGGTGACCAGCCTCTCTATCTGATATCAAAATTCGCTGAAAAAGTGTATTCAGACGTCGACTTCACTGATACAGATAAAGATCACTACTTTCTATTTGGAAAGGAAACAACAGGCCTTCCTGAGATCTTCATGAGGAAGCATGCGGAGAAGTGTCTCCGCATCCCTATGAATGACACACATGTCCGTTCACTAAATCTGTCGAATACGGCCAATATACTTATTTATGAGGCCTTGAGACAGCAGGACTTTCCTCAACTGGAGAAAATGCACACTTACGAAAACGATAAACTGAAGTAAAAGAGAGCCAGCTAGTCGACTGATTAAAGCTTAACACTGTTTTTTATAAAGAAAAGGCTGATCTGCGTAGTTGTGCAGATCAGCCTTTTTACTGTTGTGAAGAGGGTTTGGGTCGTTGAATATTTAGCTGCAACTCAATTAATTGCGAATGCACCATAAGTTGCAGATATGAGCAGTTCATCAAATAATAATGGGGGTGAACGTCTCAAAAACCAGTGATATGGGTCATTCGCCACTCTATTAAAAGCACGAATGGCTCATAACACGTTGATATGACCCATTCGCGATTCCAGTCAGACGTAACAAAACCGGCATCGAAGGTCCGCAGATCCTCGACGCCGGTTTTATCTCTATTTTAAGCTTTAATTCTTACATTTCGTCAGGCGTTTCGACACCAAGAATTCTTAAGTCTTCTTTCAGAATTTCGGTGATGGCGAAAACCAGGGCCAGTCGAGCGTCTTTCTCAGGATCTTCATCCAGGACACGAACATTAGCATAGAATTTATTGAATGTCTGAGCTAGTTGAATCGCATGCTTGGCAATGATGGACGGTTCGTAGTTTTCATATGCACGTCTGACTGTATCAGGGTAATCGTGGAGCAGCTTGATCACTTCCCAGCTGTAGTCGTCGCTCAGGGCGAAAGCATCAGAAGGAGACAGGGATTCCAAGCCGGCCTTTCTCAATATACTCATTGCACGAGCTCTAGTATACTGAACGTAAGGGCCGGTTTCTCCTTCAAACTGGACCACTTCTTCGATCGTGAAGTCAAAGTTGTTCAGGCGATCATTTTTCAAGTCGTGGAAGACAACTGCTCCTACCCCCACTTGTTCTGCAACTTTTTCTTTGTCAGGAAGGTTAGGGTTCTTGTCTTCAATCTGTTGGAGTGCCTGCGCAGTTGCTTCATTGAGTACTTCTTCAAGCAGGACGACTTTCCCTTTACGTGTGGACAGCTTCTTGCCGTCTTTTGTAATCAGACCAAATGGGATATGATGGATTGAATCCGCCCAGTCAAAATCCAGTTCCTTAAGTATAGCCTTAAGCTGTTTAAAGTGATTGGACTGTTCCTGACCAACGACGTAAAGAGACTGTGAAAAGTCATAATTATCTTTACGGTAAAGAGCAGCCGCCAGATCACGTGTCATATAAAGCGTGGCACCATCAGATTTCTTAATAAGTGCTGGATTCAGGTCGTATTTGTCCAAGTTGACGATGTGTGCGCCCTGATCAACAGTAAGGAGCTTATGCTCATCAAGCAGGGAAACGACATCACTCATCTTATCATTATAAAACGCTTCTCCGTTATATGAATCAAATGAGATGTTCAGACGCTTGTATACTTTCTCGAATTCTTTTAAGGACTCATCTCTGAACCATTTCCATAATTCAACGGCTTCTTCATTACCAGATTCTAGCTCTCTGAACCAGGCACGGCCTTCATCTTCAAGAGAAGGATCGTTTTCAGCTTCATCGTGAAATTTGACATATAGTCTTAAAAGTTCTTTAATAGGTTCAGAACGAACATCTTCTTCATTTCCCCATTTTTTATAAGCTGTAATCAGTTTACCAAATTGCGTGCCCCAGTCACCCAGGTGATTGATGCGGATAGGGGAGAAGCCAACTTTTGCAAGTATATTTGACAAGGCATTTCCGATAACTGTTGAGCGCAGATGCCCCATGGACATCGGCTTGGCTATATTTGGAGAAGACATGTCTATAGGCACATTCCCACCATTTCCAATAGACAGTTCACCGTAATGTCCTTTTTCTTTGATTACGTCATTGATGACAGCCTGGGATACTGATTTCTTATTTAAATAGAAATTAATATAGGGCCCGATAACTTGTACGCTGGAGATGATAGGTGAGGTAATGCTGTCTCCAAGTTCCTGTGCGATCTGAGCAGGATTTTTTCTAAACAGCTTAGCCAGTTGAAAGGCAGGAAAGGCGATATCTCCGTGTTCCGCATGTTTAGGCTTTTCTAATAAGTTATTGATTTCGTTCAGATCCAAATGATCTTTTAATTCGTTGTGGATTGCTTCCGCAACCAGTTGTCTGTAGTCCAAGGTATAGACCTCCTATTAATAGTGAGCAGAAGTGAATAAAGCTCCAGTATTCAAAGCATAAAAAAAGGGCTGAAATTTGAACAATCAAACATCATAGCCGATTCTTTAGTCTAAATGATTAGCACTTGTATTATAGCAAAGCTCGCCGGTTGTAGCAATACTTACTAAATATGGATAGATTGTGAAACTTCTAATTAAAATATTGGTATAGTTAGTATGTCTCTAATGAAAATATTCTGAAAATAGGTTATACTAATATTTATAATACCAACTAATATTTACTAATATTTGGGAAACGAGGGATGTCAAGTGAAGAAATCTGAAAGACAGATGCTGATCAAGCAGATCATTTTAAATAATGATATTGCTACACAGGAAGAACTCCTTCATCAGCTCCAGGAAAAAGGCGTAAAGGCGACACAGGCGACGATCTCCAGAGACATTAAGGAACTTAACTTGGTCAAGACCAATAGTGCAGCAAATGGTACAAAATACACGATTTATCAGAACAATCAGCTGACTATGGAAGACAAGCTGAATTCTACTATAAAAAGTGTGGTCACCAGTTACGAACGGGTCCAGTTCATGAACATTATAGTGACAATACCCGGGAATGCTCACGTCATCGGCGCATTGATAGATGATATAGAATTCCCTGAAATTGCAGGAACTGTAGCCGGAAATGATACCATCATACTTATTTCCAGAACGAATGAAGACGCTGAAAAGATTTATAATTATTATGACAATCTATTAGCAGACCATTCCTGAAAGGAAAGAGACAGCAGAGAATAAACCAGACACCCGCTGAATTTTACAGCGTGCCGGTGATTTTTTTGTCATGTCTCTTTTTTTTTGAAAAATTAGGATGCGCTTGCAAAAAATATTAAAGCAAATTATAGTAATAGAGGAAACATATGGGTGAACTACCCACCACTTAAATCCTTTGGATTTTGAAGTGGGGGCTTCCTACGAACTCCATTCTTATCTG
>NZ_BAAADA010000093.1:0-2492 GCF_039522005.1 Alkalibacterium indicireducens | reverse complement strand
ACCAGATAATCACTGATTATTTATTTTACCCATTTATAGCCCTTAAAAAGGGTTTCTTTTTCAGCACCCTCCAATGTAGTCCCATCTCTTTTTACAAATAACAGGAATCTATCGTGAAATTTCCAACCAAATTGAGTATGCTGACATCTAACCTGAAGATTTATCCCATAATTATTGCTTTTAGTATTAAAGACTTCTTTCTGTTCTTCAATCCAAGCAGTAATGTTCTGATCTTTTTCACCATTTATTTTCCTAGTTTCACCACTTGAAGAAGTAATCGCTCGCATCTCTACCCCCATCTGTTTACAATAATAAAGAGTATCAAAAATATCATATACTGTTAAATAAGGATCCCATAGCATAATTTGATTTTCTGAATGTATATTAATTAATTTTCTAATATCTTTTAAAGCTTGTTTTCTTCCATGATGAGCGGCTGTACCATACTGCATAAATTTCATTCGACGTTCCAATTCTTCTAGTCGTTCCCTATACTGCCTCTCCTTTACAAACTCTTTCCAGTATTTTTCTTCTGTATGCTTTATAGGGGGGACGCTTAAAAACTCTACAGATTCCACCTCTACATCCACTGTTCCCTCAGGTATATTCATAGTTCTCTTCTTAGAAAATTCGCTACCTATATGAAATCTAGTATTTATTTCTTTAATCCAGCTATAATTAGCCTCATAGACTACCAGATTTGACTTTTTATCGTAAACCCTAGACTTAATTAAATTATCAGTATCTCCTATGTCCAATATAGTGTTTTGGTTGTTTTTCACAGAATGGTATCTAGTCCCTGTTAAACAACCATCAAATTCGTTGGATACAAGGATAGAATACCTATCGTTATCAGTAATCCTATCGTCCGTGTTAAGAGTTATGTTAAGTGTTTCTCCATCCTTACTTGATGATGATTTTAAAGTTACTAAATTTGATGGAAATTGAAAAATAATATTTCCTATTCTATCTTGTAGGACATGAAGATCAATTGGAACATATTTCAGAATAAAAGCAGAGATCTTTTCCAGTTGATTTTTAGTCAAATTTGAGGCAATCTTTTTGTTATTGTTAAAGAACTCGTAAATATAACATCCATTCATAAAATTATTTTTCAAAATTCTATTAAGGCAAACTTCTGTTGTTCCATTTTGCGGTACAAATTGTTTGTTGATTAAACTCAATTTTCCAATTTGTAATTCCCCACCCTTGTTGATAAGTGATTGGTTGTGTCTCATTTGGTTAAAGCTTTCGTAGGCTTCTTCCATAGTTAAGTAATATCTACAAATCCCCAGTGTGTATTCATCAGAAACTCTTAATGGCTTTTCAGTTAGATATTCAATATTTTCTTTTAATGCTTTTCCTTCATGAAATGCAAAAATTGAAAAATAATTAAATGCTTGTCTTGAAGTTTTATTAATCATAAATACTGTAGTTACCTCACATGATTTATAGAATCCTAAATTACCCGGTTGAGTTAACGAGGCATATTCGATAGCTATTCGATCATGAGAATTGACGTTTTCATTCATTACTTCACCCACTTGTTTTATTTCATCAAACTCTGATATTTTATCAAATCCTTTATAAAACCCATTAATCTGCGATATATAACATTTCATAATTATAAGCCCATCATCTATATCTCCACTAATTACATAATTGTGGTAAGTAAATAACCTTTGTTTGGCCTCATATTGTAGACGTTCATTTTAAACAAATCTCTAGTAACAGTCCCTCCATACTTTGGCAAATAAAACAATGGACTTTCTGATGTAAAACCCCCTAACCATTTAAACAGAGCGGGATATAACATCTCAACAGAAACTATAAAAGCAATATCTGATATATTACCTATTTCTAATCGATACGGAGTAACCTCGTGGTTATTTCTATTTATGCATATTCTCCATTCTCTTTGATAAGCATGTTTATCCCATTTATCAAAACAGTCGTAGTGATTAATCACATTTTTTTCAGATGCAAGTTTGTTAATATCTATTTCATCTTCCCTAATCAGATGAAGCATATTTCCAGTTACTAAATTTCCGCGATCATTAGCAGTATGATAATTTACACCCCCAAAGACACAATCATAATCCGCTTTTTCTGCCGCCTTATGAACCCTTCTTCTAAATTCAGCCTCATTCATGATAACAACCACAAATTTCCCAAATTCATTCATGATGTTCATTTTAGGCGCAAAGAGTTCTCTTTGTTTTAGCCAATTTCAAATGACCTGAATATGATGGAGTTGTTTGTCCGTAAATAGACGAATATAATGTCCTTAAGAGTAATTAAGGAGAAATAGAAAGAGACCCTTCCACCTCATGTTTGCGCAGAGGGATGGAAGGGTCCCTTACTAAATTAATTAGCATGATAATTGTATCAAACTTTAAATTGGAATGGAATAGTGAAAAGATTTGAATTTACCCTTTTTACACTAAATATCCACTATTGCATGTAATTAGAAAACCTGTATTCGTTAATTC
>NZ_BAAADA010000092.1:0-1823 GCF_039522005.1 Alkalibacterium indicireducens | reverse complement strand
TAACAGTTCCTACTGCCAAGTCTGTAGTGGACTTTCACCACCAAGTTGTCGCCCATGCCGGGCGCACGAAAAAAACACCAGATGATCCGTTTCAATCATCTGATGTTCTCTTAATTGTATTCATTTTGTTGTTCTGCGACAAAGTTGTCTACTGCGTAACCATAGGATGCTTGAGAAACGACTGGGCTCCTTTGCCGATTTCCGCTCCTATTTATTAAAATCAGCTGTTTTTCATACTTAAAACCGTTACTGTCCCGAGAATGATGCCCATACCTCCAAGTTGAGGGAGGGTCAGTCCTTCACCCATGACCAGCACACCGAAAAGGGAGGCGGTCACTGGTTCAACCATCGCTGACACAGCAGCAGCTGTTGGCGTCGTTTTCTTCAATCCAGTGATGTACAGGAAAAACGACAGGCCGGCTCCAAAGATGCCCAGAAGGATCATCCAGAACAAGTCGGGAGAAGTTACTGCAGAGACTGTTTCCCCATAATCGACCACAAACAGCATCAAAACAGACAAGGTCAAAAACGCTACCGTCAGAATACCTTGAGGCTTGCCATGTAAAGAGGCCCGCTTAAAGCCGAACAGAAAGAGTGCATACGACAGACCTGCACCTAATCCTGTGGCTATTCCAAAAGGTGTGATGCCATCAGATCCGGCAGCGTACACCTCAGTCATGAGTACGACTCCGAGAGTTACACTCAAAATAGCCAGCCACTTGAATCCTGTCGGCTTTTCCAGGCGAAGAATGAAGGAAGTCAAAAGGACAAAAATAGGGGCCGTATACATTAAAGTAGCTGCTACTGCTATGCTTCCTTCAGAAATACTCACAAAATAGAATATAAAGTTCCCTGCTACGCCCAGGCCGGCCAGCACCGACCACATCAGCATCTTTCTGCTCCATTTTACAGGCCTGAGAATCAGCCAGATTCCTATAAAAATCAGACCCACTATTCCTCTATAAAAAGCAATGATCAGGGGGTCCCATCCTTTATCCATCAGGAAGCCGCCTAGCCCACCGGAAAGTCCCCAGAGAACCGCCGCTATCATGACCAGTCCCAATCCACCAATACTCACATACGTATCCTCCTAGTAATTACATTCAAATCATTTTCGAATACGCTAATAGTGCAATAATCTATCTCTTTTCATCCTATGGAAATTAACTGTTTTTTACAACTTATCCTACTTATAATCAGTCAGATCTGAGGCAACTGAGTTCCAATTACTGATTGGATTGCTTTCTTCCAAGCGAAAAATTATACTTAAGGCATTAACCTAACTGATACTGGAAGGACTGATACATATGCTGCATTTAGAATCGATCACTAAAGACAACTGGACAAAAGCTATAGCTCTAAAGGTAAGACAAGACCAGGAGACATTTGTAGCCTCCAACGTCTTTTCACTAGCTCAGCTGAATTTTCTCGACAACTTTTATGCTAAAGGTATTTTTCAAGATGACGAAATGGTCGGATTTACGCTTTACGGCATAGATGACGAAGACCAGCAGTACTGGATGTACCGTCTGATGATCGATGAAAAACATCAGAGCAAAGGGTACGGCACGCAGGCAGTCAGACTGGTTATTGAAGATGTCCGCAGAATGAAAGACCCAGGCCATAAGACCTTGACGCTGTCTTATGAACCGGAAAACACCTATGCCCGGGACATTTACAAGAGGCTAGGATTTGAAGAGATCGACGGCATGATTATTGAAGGAGAACAAATCGCAAGGCTGTCTTTAATCGAGTAGGGGGTAAATAATTAATTTATTTACCGTCCTCTCACACCACCGTACGTACGGTTCCGTATACGGCGG
>NZ_BAAADA010000091.1:4942-5272 GCF_039522005.1 Alkalibacterium indicireducens | reverse complement strand
GATACAGACTTTACACATAAAGAATCACAGTATTTCAAGATTGATTATCAAGCTAAATCTTGGGAAACGGGTCGTAAAGTAACTGTAAAGGCCACTCGAGAAGCTGGCGAACTCTTATTTACGACGTTTGAGTTTATCGTATCAAATTTCGTTGATATACCTGCCCAAACAGTGTACAAGCTCTACCAAAAGAGAGGAACAATGGAAAATTATATCAAAGAAATCAAACATGGTTTTTCCTTCGACAAGACCGATAGTTCAACGTTTCTTGCGAATCAGGCTCGCATGATGATGAGTTGTATTGCCTATACAGTCATTCATTTGATGAAA
>NZ_BAAADA010000091.1:0-4926 GCF_039522005.1 Alkalibacterium indicireducens | reverse complement strand
ATCTTTTTGTTTTCGATCTAATCGAGAAGAATATAAAGTGGCATGATAGACAGTTAATACTTAAAAATGTCTAAAAAAGCAGTGAGTTTAATAGAAATAGTTATCCACATTTAGAGGTATGAATAATTCAGGCACTAATATAAAGTTAAAGATTAAAGTACATGGTTAATTTAAGTATTTATGAGCCTGTAGTCACAGCTTTTACTTTTTTACACCTTACAACTTGCATCAATGTAGTACACTAGTAGAGAAGGCTGAAAAAGCAGCTGATCACTTTAAAATCATTATCAGTATCTGTCTTCAACAAAAAAGGAGAGTGGTAGAGATGGATCAGACAATCGATCTGGCAGTCAGAACAAAGGGTCTAGTAAAGCAGTTTGGATCCTTTACAGCAGTGGACAGCATTGACCTGGCTATCGAAAAAGGAACTGTTTATGGCTTTTTAGGCCCTAACGGAGCAGGAAAGACGACAACCGTTCGCATGCTCAGTACATTATTGAAAATCGATGAAGGCGAGGCGCATATTTTTGGATATGATGTAACTAAAGAACCTAAAAAAATCCGTCCTCGTATTGCTCTGACTGGGCAGCATGCGTCCATTGACGAAGATTTGACGGGAACTGAAAATCTAGTCATGATATGCAGATTAATGGGCTTCAAAAGAAAAGAGGCCAAACAGAGGGCAGCTGAATTGCTGGAAGCATTCGGCCTGTCAGATGCAGCAAGTAAGCAGGCCAAAAATTATTCTGGAGGGATGCGACGCAGACTAGATATTGCTGCCAGTATCGTTATCACTCCGGACCTCCTGTTTCTGGATGAGCCGACAACTGGCCTGGATCCTCGAAGCAGAAACCAGGTCTGGGAAGTCGTTCGGGCACTGACTAAAGCCGGCACAACTGTTCTGCTGACAACTCAGTATCTTGATGAAGCCGATCAGCTAGCTGACCGTATAGCTGTCATTAATAAAGGAGCGGTCATTGCTGAAGGGACACCCTCCGAACTGAAAGCTTCAGTAGGATCAGGCATGCTTCATATTACTCTTAAAAATAAAACAGATATCGAACAAGCAGAAAAAGTGCTGGAAACGAGGTTTGATGCTTTAATCCGCAGATCATCCAGAGAATCTGAAATTATAGTTAACGTCAGCAGCTCATCAGAAGCATTAAAAGCACTGAACAATCTGGAATCTGAAGGCATTGAGCTGGTGACTTTTTCCCTAAGCCAGCCGAGTTTAGATGAAGTTTTCTTAGCTTTAACTGATGACGAGGAATAAGAAGGAGGAACTTAAAATGGAATTCAATCAGAATAAATCAAAAGATAATCTTCAGCAGACGATCATCTCATCACATCGTCCAACCCCGCCACACGCACTGTCGTCTGTCGGCACTTTTGCTATGCGATCGTTACTCAAGACTAAACATACACCCATGGCCCTTATGGACATCACTGCCATGCCTATTCTTTTTCTGATAATGTTCACCTATCTTTTTGGTGGAGCAATAGCAGGTTCAGTTCAGGACTATTTACAGTTTATTCTTCCAGGAATTCTAGTACAGACGGTTATTCAGATTACAATGTATACCGGTCTGGACTTAAATAAGGATCTGCAGAAAGGTTTTTTTGACCGTCAGCGTACTTTACCCATCTGGTCCCCCTCATCCCTAGTAGGATCAATGACTTTTGATGTGCTGAGGTACACCATTGCCTGTCTCATCATGATAGGTTTTGCAATGATTCTGGGATTTCGTCCTCAAGGTACACTTATAGGGCTTGTCTCTGCTGTCGGCCTTCTCCTGATCTTTTCCTTCAGCCTGTCGTGGATATGGACCGTACTGGCTCTTATCATGGAATCTGAAAATGCCTTAATGGCTACCTCTATGATGATCATATTCCCTCTGACTTTCCTAAGCAGTGCCTTTGTAGATCCTGAAACCATGCCTAGAGTACTGGAAGTATTTGTAAGCATCAACCCAATTTCCATGCTGGTGGATTCAGTAAGGGGCTTGATGCATGGGTATACTGTCGGGACAGAAATTGTCTGGACTCTGATATCTTCAGGAATTCTGTTAGCTGTCTTCGGTCCGTTGACGATGTATCTGTACAAAAGTAAAAACTGATAAGTTTATGTCTAGCTCGTAATATGGATATTTTCCATGAAAAAAGCTGATCAGCATCTATGCCGATCAGCTTTTTTTCATGCATTATTGAAATACGCATTGAGTCCTGACACTACAAGAGCCACAAACAGAGTCAATGAAAAGGAGCTGAAGGCGAATCCGCTCACTAGTGCGGCGGTAAACCACAACATCAGTCCGTTGATGATAAAATAGAATAAGCCCAGTGTCATTACTGTGATAGGCAATGACAATATAACCAGTATAGGCTTCACTGTAACATTAAGAACGCCGAATACAACTGCCGCTATAAGAGCTGTCACCCATGAATCGATCTGAAACCCTTGAAGGAATCCAGCCAGTGCCAGAAATATGAGAGTATTAGCTAAAATGCGCTGCCACCATTTCATAGATTAAAAGTCACTCCAGTCGTCCTCTTCCAGTTTTTCGGCTTCTTTACGTTTAGGTTTATCTGAGACACCACCGAAAGGAGAAGGTTTTTTCTTATTGGAAGCTAATTTACTTGTCTGATCATCACTTTCCGGCATGACGAGCGCTAAAAGGAGATAGATAGGCACTGTAGACCCTACTCCGATGAAAGTAGCAACAACGACAATCACTCTTAGAAGAACAGGATCGATATTGAAGTACTCACCCAAACCACCCAGCACACCAAAGATGACTGCATTATCTTTTGATTTTGATAATTTGTTCATTTTACACTCCTCTTTCCGTTCAATTATTTATCTGTATCTTTAATTAAAATATTTCCTGTTGTAGTACCGGCATAAAAGCTCATTGGCGCATCACCGGTAACACGCTTTACATGCATCGTATGCTCGATTTTTTCCATCGGTTCTGTATCGGACAAGCGGCTTTTCACTTTTCCGAATGTTGTTTTAGCTTTTCCCTCAATAGCGCGTCCTTTAGGAAGAGCCATTTTAACATTTCCATTGACAGTAGTCGCGTTCACTCTGACAATTTTCTGATCGGATAGTGTAACTTTAATTTCTCCGTTCGTCGTAGTAAAGTCTGCACTTTCCGTTTTCCCGTCAAAGACGATCGATCCATTCACTGAACCTGCAAGGACATCTCTCAAGTCCGCCTGCTTGACAATTATCTGTCCATTCGAACCTTTTGCCTCAAGCATGGTTGCTGACAGTCCTTCGAAGGTCAGTGATCCATTAGTAGATTTTGCAAAGACATCTTTTGCTTCTATATCTTTGAGAGACAGTTTACCATTCAGCATGGTGATTGAAACATAATCGTAAGTTCTCTGCGGCAGGGTCACTTCCAGTTCAACATAGACACGTTTGTTAGGCATATGACACAACAGTTTGTCTTCGTCGATCGTTACTGTGCTTCTGGCATCGAATGTTTTTTCAGGTGTGTCTTCATCCATTTTACCATATAATTTACCTTTTGCCTTAAATGACATTGTTTCTCCCTGACCAGGTTTCAGAATCAGTTTTCCATTAGCCAGCTTGAAGTCAAGAATAGTCGCTGAGGTTGAGTCGTACTGCCATTCTTTAGTAAATTCCTTTGTACTTAAAGAAGGAATTTTCAAGTTGATATCCTTCCAGTCGAAATGACTCATGGCCTGCTCAATGTTTGTACGAATGGTTTCTGTCACATCATTTTTAGAGGCCTGATCCACTTTAGTTTTGATGATCTTGGACCACTCTTTACTTGCAGCATCCAGTTTTTCTCCAGCTTTCGACAATTCTTCTGTCGCTTTTTTCTCCCAGTCTTCAGGAAGCTCGAACTTTGAAGTTGCCTGTTTAGCTTTCAGCGTCCACTGCTTCATCTTAGTGCGGTGGAGTTTCTTCATGAGTTCAGCTTTCTGAGCAGCCAGATCATTGACTTCTTCCTCAATTTCTTCTATTTCATCAAGAAGCTGCTCGACCGCTTCATCATCTTTTTCAGACTTCAGTTCTTCTACATCAGACAACTGTTCATCTAGGTCACTGATTTCTTCTCTTAATGTGATGATTTCATCAGTGGTGTCTACATCATCCAGCTGTTTGATCAGTTCAAGTTCTTTCTGGATGGCTCTGATTTTTTCAATAATTCTGTCTTTTTCTTCTTGGACGGTTTTTCTTCCTGACGCTTTAAGTCCTTCGAGCTCTTCTTTCTTCAACTCAAGAGATTTCTTTCTGTTCGCCAGGTTTTCATTAATCCTATCCAGTTCCACAGAATACTGATTGATTTCAGAAACCAGCTGTTCAAGTGAGGCTTCTGCTTCTTTCTGCTTCTCCCTGTTGTCATCGTCTAGAGCTTCTTCAATGTGCACATCTGCCTCGTCAGCCTTTTCTTCAGTATTAAATGCTGCTTCTGCTTCTTTTCTGTCATCTTTCTTGGCAAGTGATTCCAGAAGATCCAATCCTTCTTCAGTTGAAATAACTCCATTTTTCATCAACTCAAGGATACGTTTTCTTTCGTTCATGGTACACCCTCCTATTTGGTTTATCCTCATTTGTTTTTATCCCTGTCTTTATTAGCTTCCTATCTAACGTATATTATGACTGAAGAAAGCTGATTTGTCATAGGTCTTACGACTGATTTTTGACCTATAATAAATGACATAAAAACCCGTCTCTGATAAAAAGACGAGTTCTTATAGACTTTTTTAACGTAATTCCGAAAGAAGTCTCCCACTTCTAAGCGTATGGGTGCGAAGCACCAGTGAAAGTGGGAGATGAATTTCGGTCAAGCGATAGCTTGAAGTGGTTAATCTGTCATTTTTGTTGTATACTATATTCAGTGGTAACCAACAGAAAGGAAGTGACATCAATGGAATTGGACAACAACA
>NZ_BAAADA010000090.1:0-5761 GCF_039522005.1 Alkalibacterium indicireducens | reverse complement strand
GGCATAATAATCGGTACCAAGTCAATGACACCAAGGGTCAAAGGCTATTTTTTAACTGCAAAACTTGAGTTCTTAAGTTTCCCAGTTTTCTAAAGAAGTAGGAACATTTTCCTAGCTCACTTAGAAAGATAAGTACGTTATCTTCATAAATGAGCTGAAAAAGTGCATCAACTTCTTAAATTAAGCGGTCATTTTTTGCAGACAAAAAATTTCAACTAGAAATAAAACAATTATTTATCAATTCACTGATAAAAATGGTTACTATAAATTAAGTAAGCACACCTTAGCAATTACAACCAGTTAACAGCAATATGATCCAGCAGACGTGAATACGCTGCTGGATCACATTGCCTTTTTTCGCCTCTTTTTTATCGGTATAGAATGCTTTTCTACAATTAGAAACAGCGGAACTATCGATAGTAGCATCTCCTGATCCCGCCGGATTATTGGTTTGAATTAGCGGTGCGCTCAGATTATAGTAATTGAACTTAAAGTCTATCTAAACTAAAGTTAATACTATTTAAAGTGTGTATGGATAAACGACTTCTGAATCGTTCACTCCACATAGAAAAATGCTCATACTGTTCATCGGATGGATCAGACATCACCTGTTTAAATTCTGCATAGCCGTCTACTCCTCCGACATCCTCAGGTACCGGGTCCCCTTGCATGTCTATTAAACGCGCTTTTCGAAGACTCGGCTTTTCAATGATTTGGGTCACTTCAATTCTATGTCTCCAATCATCTCCGAAATCATATTCATACAGAAAGACATCTCCGGAACGGATGTATTCCAGCAGCTGCACTTCTTCATCGTATTTCATTATTTGTTGTCTTTGTTTATACCCGAATGATTCATCGTCGTCTACTAGACAGACAGACATACCATTTGGTTTTTCAAAAGTGAATTGATGCAAATGATAATCGTCCCACATGAAGGCTTTCTGCAGTATGTGATGCAACTGATTAAAAGTATAAGTCATTGGAACCTGTAAAACCCTCACGACATCTTCTTCTGTTTCCAATTCAAGGCTTACCTTTAATTCTGCAACAGGTGGCGTGAATACGAGGTTCTCTCCTAATCCTTTATCGCTTAAGAATGATTCCCATTTATTTAACGGTGTATCTTCGGTTCCATCTGGATAAGTGACTAATCGGTTATTGACTTTTTCCATTAATTTCAGCTGGACAATCTCTTCATCATCAAACCCTCTCACTTCCATTCTTAAAGGTCTAATGACTTCTTCAAGATAGTCTGGTGTATCGATGTTTTCTCCCTTAGTCCATACCAAATCTCGGTTATCAAATTTCTTCTCTATTTCCATCTGCTTGACCCAATTGAGACCTAAATAGTCAAAATACGCTTGTCTGACATAGTGAATGATGTTCTCAATCTTACTTAATTCTTCTTTTTTAAGTGGCCAAGCAACAAGTGTTAACTGCGTTTCTAAATTGACAAGTACGAGCGCTTTTCTTCGATTCAAAATAGCAATATGGGCTAACCAAGCATTCTCGTTTGGATTAGTAGGATCGAGCGGCAAGACGTGACCTTTTGCTTTTTCTATTTCTGACATAAATTTATCTGTTGTATGTATGAGCACGGTGAATGCCTCCTGTTATTTGTTTCGTTTATCATAACATATTCCATTAACAAAAAAAGACAAAAACCAAAGTCTCACTCCTTACTTTTCCTTACTTTTGTGCTATAATAAGAATTATCTATTAAATTGGGAGTGAATGAAATGATTAGCTACAAAGAAAGAAATCCTGTTACTGCAAAAATCACATCTAAAAACCAAGTAACTATTCCAAAGTCCATTCGAACCGCATTAGATATTAAGTCTCATGATCACATTATATTTTATACTAACGAACAAGGAGACGTGGTTATTAAAAGCGTGGATAAAAAGAAAGCTTTTTGGGAAGATGTAGAGGAACAGCAAGCAACCTATGGCTCTATTGATGATAAAGAAATGACCTGGGGTGAAGATTTAGAAGCTGAGGATTTTGATTAATGGCTAAACTCAGACAAGGAGATATCATACTCGTTAATCTAGATCCGTCAAAAGGAACAGAAACAAAAAAGACTAGGCCCTGTTTAGTGGTCAGTAACAACTTTTACAATCGATATTTGAATACTGTTCTAATCGCTCCTATCAGTAACTCTCAAAAATATAAAGAAGAGCGTTTTACTGTTTCACCATTTTTCGTTTCAATTCCAAATAACGAGAAGGTAAAGGGCACAATATTACTTCAACACATAAGAAGTATTGATCCGACTCTCAGAGTTATAGGAAAGCCAATTTCACACTTAAACTCCGATTTAGTTAAAAAAATAAGTGACACTATTAACCACTTTTTCTAAGGAAGACAACCGTTCATTAAAAGCAGCAGACTTAAGGAATTTATTTCCAGTCGGCTGCTTTTATTTAATACATTAATTTTAACTTTGAATAACATTCTTGGATTAATTCTTTAGGTACTTTTTCAACAAAGTTAAATTCTCTTTTTTCTAAATCAATCATACAGTGGGTTATGGGATATTTCTTTAGTGGTACATCAAGCTGGCAAAAGGTGGTACATTCTTTGGCAAACAGTGGTAAGAAAGTTGGCATCAGTGGTACAAATGTGTGGCAGTAGTCAACTAAGTTTTCATTTTTCTCCATAAAAGCCATATGTTTCAAGTCTAGAATCTCTTTTTTGTTAACGCTTGGTTGAAAGTTGAAATCAAATTCTTCAAGTGATGTCCGTTTGGGAAAGCGTGCGCGCTGGATGACACGTTCCACAGTCTGATTCGTTTGAAAGTCTAATTCTTGATTAGTTAATTCTAGAAGAGCTTCTGTTAAAGAAAGCTCATCCCGATTGGCAATTTCAACATAGTTTGGCACATATTCTCTCATATGTTTTAAATTCAAGGCCTCTAGATTATTTAATAGCTTTTGATAGTTACTGCTCATTCGAAGGCACCTCCAGTAAATCATATTGCTTTAAACTTCGTTTAATATGTTCTTGGATGTCATCTTCTTTGTGGCTCATGACGTCTGATTTAAGTATATGAACCAAATCTTTTTGGTTATAGTTCAATCTTTTTGTGGTAAGTGGGTGCGAACGAATCTGTTCTCCGTTATAATAAATGTGCACGTGCTCTTCGTTTTCGGAAAGATCCAAGTCAACTTCTTTTCCGATATAGCGAGGGTCTACAGAGTACCTACATTTGCGGAAAATGACCATTGCTTCCTTTGTGACTTTACGGCGAATAGAGTCTTCAAAATAAGGATTTAACAAGTCATCTTTTAGCTTATGGAGGTGCTGATTATTACGCTGTTTTAGACCCACCTATACGCTAGAATGAGTCCTTCAATATCCATTCCGAGTCCACTTGTTCGTTCTTAGAGTCCACTAAATAGCCACGCTCGGTGAAAGCGTGGCTTGTGTGACAGAATTTAGTTGGTACTTGCTTTAGCTAACTGTTCTCGCATATTTAATTGACCTGTATCAAACCATACGGCATTATGCACGATTCTATCCATAATGGCGTCCGCATGAACACCGCCTCCTAATCTTTTATGCCAATCTGACTTTCTAAATTGTGTACAATAGATGGTGGAGCCGGAGTCGTAGCGACGTTCAATGATTTCGAAGAGAAATTTCAGGTCATCTTCTGATAAATCATCTAGTAGCCATTCATCTTATGAGAAGTAATTAATTATGTTAAGTTAAGCGATGAAATATTAGTTTCACCGCTTAACCAAGGAATTATCTTTACATAATTAAATCTACTTATTTATACTTTTTAATCTAAATAAATTCTTTCAGCCAATTTAACAAACTTTCTTTTTTATCTTCGCTTAATACTTCTTCAGGAAGAATATTCTTGCTCGCTGTTTCAATTGCTTTCCGTTTAATCTCAGGGTTGGCTTTTGCATATACTTCAGTTGTAGAAATAGATGCATGTCCTAAAAAATCTCGAATATAAATTAAATTTACATTGGCTTCCAGTAAGTGCATCGCTTTACTATGCCTTAAGGCATGTGGCGAAATTTTTGATGGAAATAGATCAGGGTTATCTTTACGAGCTGCTTCATAATGTTTCTTTAAAATATAAGTTATACCGGCACGACTAAGTTTTTTGTGCTGTTTGTTGAAAAAAATGGGAGTTGTAACACTCTTTTCATTACTTAGCTGGTAGCTATCTAAATATGATTCCATAATAGCTACAGTCTGAGCTGTAATTGGTATCACGCGAACTTTTTGTCCTTTTCCTATCAGTGTGACAGTCGCTGGAGAAGACAGTCTCAAATCGGAAGCCTTTAAATCAATAATTTCCTGAACTCTTGCGCCAGTATCGTATAAAAGTGTGAGAATAGCTAAATCTCTTTTTCCTCTTATTGTTTTTCGGTTTGGAGCATCCAACAGTTTTCGTATTGCATCAATTGACAAGTAAGTCATCTGTTCTATATTCGACACTTTCTTTGCCTTTATTGAAAAGACAGAATTACAAACGTCCAAATATTCTGGCACTTCAGTTTGAAGAAAACGAAAATAGGAATGAAAAGCTGCAAGTCTTTGGTTCCTTGTTCTGACGGAATATCTCTTCTCATCTATTAGCCAATTCAAAAAAGTCTCAATCAAATCTTTGTTTATTTCTTTTAGTGTCAATTTTTCCGGTTTTAAATTAAGAACTTCCGTACAATATCTTAAAAAGATAGTGAATGTATCGCGATATGCTTTAACTGTATTTTCGCTATAGTCCATTTTTGAAGGAATGTATCGAAGAAAGTATATCGACAAATATTTCCCGAAATTATAATCGTTCATTTTCTTGCACCTCCGGAAAAACATCCTGATACATTTCTTCAGTTGAATTAATAATATTACCGTAGGTATCGCTCGTCATTCGCAGATACTGTTCTGTACTTTCAACATCTCGGTGTCCCATATAGGTCTGAAGGATAGGAAGAAAAGAATAAATATCTTGTCCTTCATTAATCATTTTTTCTAAAGAGTGTACTGCAAAGGTATGACGTAAATCATGTATCCGAGGTTTTACTGATTCATCAGTTATTATTTCAGCGTCACGTAATATTCTTCTGAAGCCACTCAAAATTGAGCCACTATTATATTTTCGCCCGTCTGGAGCAGGATAAAAATATCCTTCCGTACTCATATCAAATGCCATGTTTTTAACATAGTGTTGACCATAAATCCTTAGGGTTTCCGTCATAGGAACAAAACGAGTGATGTTATTTTTTCCTTTACTTACTGTAATCACACCATCTTTTAGATTAATATCTGTTTTCTGCAGAGTCAGTGCTTCATTAATTCGTAATCCGCACCCATATAACATTCGTAAGAGCATTGGATAAATGAGGTGAGCATATTTACTGTTCCCTGAGAATTTCAACTGATCAACTATCGACCAGATTCGTGTAATTTCATCATGAGTAAAAATATACGGGATAAAATTATCTCTTTGTTTTACAAACTCATTTTTAGGGAAAACGTAAAAATTAAAGCCTAACATATTCATGAACAGAGCAAATTGACGAATGGTACTCATTCTTTGATGTTGTGTTTTAGTAGATTCATTGTCTCTTTTACTTACATATTCTTCTACCATATTCTTAGTAAGAATTGGTTTTTTAAGTCCTGATTTTTTAAAAAAATTGTCGACTTGTCTTAATCTGTAATAACTCAAGTTTTGCAGTTAAAAAATAGCCTTTGACCCTTGGTGTCATTGACTTGGTACCGATTATTATGC
>NZ_BAAADA010000089.1:0-21311 GCF_039522005.1 Alkalibacterium indicireducens | reverse complement strand
GTGTACGGAACCGTACGCACGGTGGTGTGAGAGGACGGTAAATAAATTAATTATTTACCTCCTACTCGATTATATTAGAGCGGTGGTGAGACGGGACAGGGCGGGGCGAATGGTTCACATATGGAGATATGGACCATTCGCTGCCGGATAAAATCGGTTAATAGATCATAAACGAAGATATGGTCCATTCGGCCTGAAATTTTTTGCGTGAATGTACCATATATGAATTTTATGACCCATTCGCAGACCAGAGCGCCACTAGATCAATCACAAGACTAGTGAGAGTCGCCAAATCATAGAAAGAGTCCGCACGGAATAGGGCGGTTACTCGCTATAACTCTTCTTAAAGCAGGGAAATTAAGGTGAAATGAGGGAGTACTTATGTCGCCTCGGGGTATCAGGACCGGTTCGATGTATGGTAAACTGTTAAAAAGTTCAGTTCCATGAGGAGAAAAAATGAATCCACTGTTTAAATTTATATTGAGGCTGGCCTCTTCACCAAAAATAGATATTCAAGAGGACTACCAGACCATCAGGCGCATGCAGAGATTGTTTTCTAAACAGCCTAAGCCGACCTACCGGATTATGGATGAGAGAATTTATGCGACAGGTGACAATCACGAAATACCTGTCAGGATTTTCTATCCTAAAGAAAAGAAGTACGATGAGCCGGTAATCTATTTTCATGGTGGGGGCTGGGTAATTGGAGATATCGAGACATACACACGTCCATGTGTGAATCTGGCGGACAGCATGGGGCGGATCATCTACTCGGTCGATTACAGGCTCGCACCGGAACACCCGTATCCGGCAGGACTGGATGACTGTCTGAGAGTGGCTGAAGTGCTGATGACGAAGCTGGATGAGAACGAACCGGACTGGATCCTAATGGGAGACTCTGCAGGAGCCAACTTAGCAGCTGCCGTCTCACTGTTGTTGAGAGATAAAAAGAAGCGTCTGCCTTCAAGGCAAATCCTCATTTATCCAGTGACGTACTGGGATCACACCGAAGCATCGCCGTTCGAATCGATTCGGACCAATGGCTACGATTATGGCCTGACCATCAAGAAAATTCAGGAGTATATGGAACTATATGCACCTGACGAAGATATACGCAAGAGCCAGACGATTTCACCACTGATGGCTGAGGATCTGTCGAATCAGCCTGATACGCTGGTCATAACCGCAGAATTCGATCCGCTTAGGGACGAAGGGGAGGCATACGCCAGAGCCCTGGAAGAAGCAGGCAACACCGCTAAAATTCATCGGGTCAATAACAGTGTACACGGGTTCATCACTTATCCTAAATTCACTGAACCGGTCGAAGAGACCTTTGCAGCAATCGATTCATTTTTAAATCAATCATAAGGAGGAGGCAGAGGCATGGAAAAGAAAAATTGGGTCAGACTGGACAATGCCTCGAATATCTTTTTAGCTGCACGTACGGATGTGGATACTAAAGTCTTTCGTTTTACGGCGCAAATGTCTGAAAAAGTCGATCCGGCCTCCCTTCAGAAAGCACTGATCAAAGTTTATGAAGGCTATCCACTCTTTCAGAACGTCATGAGACGGGGGATTTTCTGGTACTATCTGGAACACACTGAAAAGATTCCGTATGTTCAGCCAGAAACCATGCCTCCATGTACAGCCATTTATCATTACGACCGGAAAGAACTGCTGTTCAGGGTGATTTATAATGAAAACCGGATCCACATTGAAGTCTTTCATGCATTGACTGATGGAACGGGAGCGATGTGGTTCTTCGAAGATCTGATTACAGAATATACGCGCTTAAGACATCCGGAAGCCTTTGGAGAAAACTCTGAACGAACGCCTCGACAGAAACAGGATCTGGAAGACAGCTTCAACCGCTATTTCAGAAAGAAAAAGAAGAAGCGTGAGAACGTACCTACTCGGGAACCGTTTGAAGAAGCGTATAAGGAAGCAGACAACATCGAGAAAAGTCTTCAGCCGTATGAAGAACAGACTCACTATTCAAATGTACACAGAGTCAAAGGCACGATCACACCTGATCACCGCCCGCGTATTATTGAGATGACCACACAGGTCAAAGATGTACTGGCTCTGTCGAAGAAACACAAGGTATCACTGACCTTATATCTGACGGCTATATTTATGATATCCGTCTATGAATCGATTGAGGAGAAAAAAGAAGAGGACACCGTCACTGTTTCGATACCAGTCAATTTGAGACAATTCTATCCGTCTTTTTCAGTCAGAAATTTTTTCAGTACGACTTTGATGGCGTATACCTTTAAAAAGAATCAGCCATATAATATCGAAGACATCTGTCAGGAAATCGATAATCAGCTGAAGAAAGAAATCAAACCCGAAGCTATTGAGAAACGTCTTAAACGGTTCATCGGCTTTGAATTTCATCCGGCCATTCGTGTCGTGTTCAGACCGATCAAGGACCTGGTGCTGAAATGGGTCAGCCTCTATACGAACCGGAAAATAACGGTAGCGATGTCCAACCTTGGGAAATTGTCACTCCCTGAAATGGTTGAACCATACGTGGATAATATCAATTTTTACACGGCAGTCGTCAGACCTCAGTTCTGCGTAAACAGTTATAAGGATATACTCAATATTCTGTTCACCAGTCCATTCATCGAAACGGATATTCAGAAACGATTTATCAGATACCTGTCCAGCGAAGGGCTTGATATCCAGCTGGATGTCAACAAGGTGACGAGTGAGGAGTTTGAGTGATGAAAAAGTGTACTGAATGTCAGGTCGATGTGCTGGATAACTGGAATGCCTGTCCGTTATGCGACACACCATTGATTGAATCAGGAAAGAGAAGCCCGTCTACATCCTTTCCGGAAGTCGGTCTGAGGTTCCAGAGGAGAAAAGTCAAGCAGTCACTGACGCTAGTGTCATTACTGGTCATTTTGATTTACTTCATCAGTCAGTCGATCTGGCGCTTCCGCTTTTTCGGACTTGAGTTCGTGCTATTCGGACTGATGGTCACCTGGATGATGGTACTGGTCCTGATTAGAAAGCGGCGGAATATCGTAAAAGGGATCGTCTACATTCTCTTTCTCTTCTCTCTATTAAGCGTGTACTTTGACTATATCCTCGGCTGGCTCGGCTGGTCACTGACCTTCGTGATACCGATTCTGTGTATCTCTGCCCTGCTGGCGATGTTTGTGGTGATACAAGTCGTCAGGCTACAGGCAGGCGACTATATTCTGTACCTTCAGCTGGCAGCCTTAGTAGGCTTCATCCCTTTCCTTTTCATACAAATGGATTGGGTCGTCATCGATCTGCCCAGCTGGCTGTCTGTTCTGTTCAGCTTCATCATGTTCTGGTCTGTTCTGCTTCGCCACGGCAAAGCTATAAAGAATGAGTTGAGTAAACGAATGCACGTTTAAAATGAAGAATAAAAAAAGATCCCGACGCTAATCATGCGTGCGGGATCTTTCGTTTAGCAGCTAACATTGCTTTGGAATGGCGTTTATTCTTATACATGGCTGCGTCGGCCTTATTCAGCAGGTCCTGTACGCATTCACCATCTTTAGGGTAGTAGGCAAAGCCGACACTCTGCGTGCAGACGATTTCTTCTCCATCAATGAGGTAAGGTTTGTTCAGCTTGTTCAGGAGCTGACTGGCCCATCTCATGGCGTCATCATAGCTATCGAGATCATCAATCAGTACAGTGAACTCATCCCCGCCTAGTCGTGCAGCACAGTCATCCTTCTTGACCATCGAAGCAAGGCGTCTGGCTACCTGAGCCAGCAGCTTATCTCCAAATGCATGACCATAGTCATCATTGATGTCTTTGAAATTATTCAGATCTATAAAGAGAAACGCAAATTTCTTGTCATTAAGCTTGGCATTCTCTATAGCCGTCTGAAGAACTTCTTCGAAACGGATGCGGTTGGCCAGGTGAGTCAGGTGATCATGAAAGGCCATATACTGGATCTGTTCCTGATTAATTTTATTTTCCGTAATGTCTCTCGCAATAGCGTAGACACCAATAACTTCTCCATCTACCTTGATCGGCACATGAGTCACACCCAGGTAATAAAATTCGTTGTCTGTATTGCTGAGAGGGAGTTCATAATTTTTGAAGATGCCTTTTTTAGCGTTATTAAAATGTCCTTTGACCGTTTCCTGATAATCGGCATGTATAGTGTCAATCAGTGAGTGTCCGATAAGTTCTTCCCTTGTTTTGCCGAGAATTTCAGCCCCTTTTTCATTGACACTCAGGACTGTACCGTCAAGTGTGAATGAAAAGGCTACGTCAGGATGATGCTCGAACAATGACCGGTAACGTTCCTGACTGGATTGAAGCTCACCAGCGTTCTTTAAATATTTTTGAAGTAGGCGTCTATTCTCTGACAGAAGGAGAAACTGCCGGGCTATGACAAGCATAATGGACACCCCGACACCAATAGTGATGGCATTTGCCCCTGTAGTTGTAAAGATCATGAATAGGTACAGCAAAGTCAGCCCGAAAAAGGGTAAAAGAATAGCGAACAGCATAGGTTTCGTCCGGTCGACTGCTTTTTTTCTCAATAGATTAGACGACCGGTTTTTCTGAAGCAGTCCGGTAAAGCCGACAAGCAGCACGCCTAAGATAAAGAGTGGATCAGTCCAGGATCCGGAGTCGTAAGTTTCAGTGCTGACTAGATAGACGAACGCAGTGTCTGCGACAATATAAGTAAATAGACCGGCGCCAAAAAATAGAATAAAGTCATTCGAAAAGATTTGTTTACTTGAGAAAATCACCATAAGCAGGCAGAAAGCCAGCGCCAGATCTCCGATTGGATAGGCAAGCGATACAACTACGGCTAGAAGAGAAACATCTCCTGCTAAAATGATCGGGTTTAATAAAAAATACCAGCTGAGGGTGGCGTAAATAATCATAATGAAAAGAATATCGAAAATGTAGCGGGTCAGAACAAGTTTTGTCTTTTCCTTGTATAGTTTGAATCCGAAGGCACTAAGGTAGAACAGCACATTAAGTATATAAAAGAGATCAGGGGTTCCTGGGTAAGGGACTTCGATTCTCAGGACACTCTCGTAAAGTATCCAGGAACATTCAGCCAGGAAATAACTGAATGTTCCTAAAGTGATCAGGAACCAGAATGGCTTGTCTGGCTTCTCGGCAGTTTTATAGGCCTGATAAAGCCAGATGGATGGGACAGCTGATCCAATCAGAGACAGGGTATTCCCACCCCAGGTAAGTAGGTAAGAATCGTCTTGAAAAAGGAAAAGCCATAGATAGTAGAACAGCGTAAATGCAAATATAAAAATTAATCCGTAAACATTCTTTTTCTGAATAGGCATGGTAGTTCTCCTTAAGTAATAAAGCACATGATCAGTTTATTAAGGCAACTGAATCAGCAAGGGACTGTGAAAATGTCTGGATATTTGATTAGATAATTATGAATATTCATCCTGTTTAAAAGTATTATACTATGTTTGCAAGGTAGAACATAGCAATAAGTGAATAAAAAAGAGAGTGATATAAAATATTCCATATAATCATACGAATTAAGTAGACTAAATTGAACAAAAACATAAAATTAAGTAACGTTAGTATGAATAAATATCACTTGCACATGTATAAAAAAGATTTTTTAATAATTTTTATGCAGTTAAATGGGTATTATCAATTATATTTTAAATTTACTCTTTTATTACCTAAAAATCGGCCTATCAATTTATATTTTTGTTATGTGAGGATGACTAGTGACTCTTATTCATTGTAAGTGACCATTAAGCTCAATTATAATGGAAGAAAGACTGAGAAGAGGTGATGAAATGACTAGTATTTTACTATACGTATCAGGTGTGGCTCTAATTCTGTTCACGATCACAGATCTGATATGGACCACCTTGTGGGTAGACCGTGGAGCGGGACCCATGTCAAAGAGGATAGCTCGATCGACGTGGAAGATTACCAGGAGAATAAGTAAGAATGAGAAGGGCTTGTTTAATATCATCGGTCCGCTTATTCTCGTTCTGACCCTTCTCAGCTGGGTCCTGCTGCTTTGGATCGGTCTTACTCTGTTTTTTTCAGGAGATCCGGAGTCTATTGTCCAGACGACGTTTGAAGGGCCGGTCATGTGGTACGAACGTCTCTATTTCACAGGGTTTACATTATTTACTCTCGGGGTAGGGGACTACTCTCCGCAGCCCGGATTCTGGCAGGTCATAACAGCCTTGAATTCAGGAATAGGCATTCTTTTTCTGACCTTAGGTGCTTCTTATGTCATTTCAGTTGTCAGTGCAGTCGGCAAAAAACGTGCACTGGCCCAGACGGTTACTGGGCTGGGAATGGACAGCTCAGAAGTCATGCGGAAGGCCTGGAGTGGGGAAGGTTTTTACCAGCTTGATCTGTTTCTAATGAATGCATCTTCACAGATCACGGAACTGACCCAGCAGCATCAGGCCTACCCGCTCCTTCATTACTATCACAGTCAGAAGCCCCAGGAATCATCGGCGGTGGGCATCGCCATCCTGGATGATGTACTGACAGTGGTTCATCATGGTTTGGCTGATAAAGGAACGGTCAACATGATGCTGATCAGTGAAGCCAGATCCAGCGTCGAAACATACCTTGAATCGATGACCTCTGCCTTTATTGAGGAAGCAGAAAATGAACCCCCTTATCCAGACTGGACAGAATTAAAAGAATTGAAGCTGCCGTTAGTTGAAGAGAAGAAATTCTCTGAGAGCATTCAAAAGGTCAGTCATCGGAGACGAAAGTTTCTGGGAGCAGTCGAGGCGGACAATCATAAATGGCCCCAGCAATAGCCAATGCGAAATAAATAGACCCCCTTCGGCAAAAACTGAAGGGGGTCGTTCTGTATACAGGAGCATTTTGAAAAGTTATCAATTGAGTAGAATCGTTCGGTTTATAATGTGTTTATACAGCCCGCTCTTGCTGAGCTGACAGTCATCCGAGAATAGGCAGACGATTCAATAAGGGTCAGACTGCCAGTGGATAGTCGACGCTGTTCATATGTGTATTTAAAAAATGCTTGATACGGGTACGGTACATCTCTTTATCCGTCACATATGCATAACCATGCTTTGCACCAACAGCTATATACAGCTCTTTAGGGCTTTTCGCTGAGTGATAGAGTTCATAGGCCATATAGGTGGGCACAAAGTCATCTTCATCTCCATGTATGAATAACGTTGGAATAGAGGATTTTTTTACCTGTTCTTCAGGACTGGCTTCACCGAACCAGTAGCCGGCTTTGACTTTTGTGATGAGGCTGGTCATCGGAATGAACGGGTATTGAGGCAGTTTGTACAGGGTTTTCAGTTGATGAGCCATCTCTTTGGTCACCGAACTGTAACCGCAGTCTTCAATGACAGCTTTGACATTGACTGGCAGCTGCTCGCCGCTGACATTCATAACAGTCGCCGCCCCCATGCTTAATCCAAAAAGAACGATTTCAGTTTCTTCGCCAAATTCATCAATCAGTTTATCTATCCAGGTAATGTAATCCTTACGTTCATGCCAGCCAAATCCAATGTAATCTCCTTCGCTGTCCCCATGCCCTCTGGCATCAGGAAGAAGAAGGTTGAAACCTAAATCGAAATAAAGTTTAGCCCAAGGCGCCATGTCCTTGTTGCTTCCACTATATCCATGAGCGATAATAGCTATTCGTTTCGTAGGCTCCTGCTGGGGAATGAATAGTCCTGAAAGAGTCAGTTCATCCGTAGACCGGATCGTCAGAATCTTTTTATCTACTGTATTATACCATTCTTTTTCCTCTTTCCAGGGGTCATCAGCCTGGATCTCATCCATGCTGAACTCATCTACAAATTCTTTGTGGTTGATTCCTACAGCTTTTTTATAAAAAAAGGCACTTGAATAAGCCAGAGCTGCAGCCGTCAGCCCCAAAGCTCCAAATAATCCCCACTTCAAAGATTTCTTCATTTTATTCCATCCTTCCTTTAAGTACTCTTACTTTATATTGTACATCATAGTCAAAAAAATTGCAGACAGTTTATGTTAAGGGGGTTGACAGTGCTCAAACTAAGATGATAATATACCCCATAGGGTATAAAAAGAAACAAATAAGGAGGAACACGAGTGTTTGGATTATTCAACCGGTCAGCCGCTATAAGTGCTGATCAGCTAAAAGCAGAAAGAAACAATCAGACCAAGATTATAGATGTGCGAATGCCTGGAGAATACCGTGCAGGGCATATACCTGGAGCAAAAAATGTTCCACTGAACAGAATTGAAGGATACACGGGGGATAAGGATGAAAAGGTCTACGTCATCTGCCAGTCTGGAATGAGAAGCAAGCGAGCGGCATCCATTCTAAAAAAGAAGGGCTATGATGTCGTGAATATCCGCGGGGGCATGACCCAATGGAATGGACCTGTCAGAGGAGGAAAACAGTAAATGGAAAAAATTATTATAGTAGGCGGGGTAGCTGGAGGAATGTCTGCCGCTACACGTCTACGCCGGTTGAAAGAAGAAGCTGAAATCATTATTTTTGAAAAGGGGCCGTATGTATCTTTTGCCAACTGCGGCCTGCCGTATTATGTCTCTGGTGAAATATCAGAAAGAGACAAGCTCCTGGTTCAGACTCCTGAGGCTCTCTATGACCGGTTCCGTCTGGATGTCAGGCCGGAGCATGAAGTCCTGTCGATCAATCCTGAAGAGAAGACTGTGACGGCAGCCCATCATGGAAAACAGATAACTGAATCATATGACAAGCTGATCCTGTCACCTGGAGCAAAAGCATTTATTCCTCCTGTTGAGGGGCTGGACGAAGCTGAAAATGTCTATACGTTGAGGAACGTGCCTGATCTGGATAAAATCATGAACCGAATTGATCAGGTGGATCCAAAAGAAGCGGTCGTTGTAGGCGCAGGCTTTATAGGCATTGAAATGGCAGAAAACCTGAAATACAGGGGTATCGACGTGACGATCATTGAGAAAGCTCCGCATGTCCTGCCGCCACTGGACGAAGAAATGGCAGTCTTCGTGCAGAATGAGCTGAAAGATAAAGGTGTCAAGGTGATTACTTCTCAGTCCGCGGTGGCGTTTAAAGAAAAAGGCCGCATCATCGTACTGGAAGATGGAACAGAATTTAAAACAGATCTGACTATTATGTCAGTGGGGGTCAAGCCGGAAAGCAGTCTGGCTGAACAAGCAGGAATAAAGCTGGGCCTTCGTGGAGGAATCCTGGTTGATGACACCTATCAGACCAGCGTAGAAGATATCTATGCAGTCGGAGACGCAATTGTTGTCAAGAATCAGATCAGCCAGGAAGATGCACTGATTTCCCTTGCTTCTCCTGCAAACCGTCAGGGACGTCAGGTTGCAGACAATATAGCTGGAATCAGTCGTGAGAATAAAGGAAGCATTGGAACAGCTATTGTGCGTGCTTTCGACATGACAGCCGCTTCGACTGGCTTGAACGAACGACAGCTCAGACAAGCAGGCAAAGACGTTGCAGCCGTGCATACATTGAGCAAAGACCATGCCGGATATTATCCAGGAGCCACCGATATCACATTAAAAGTCATTTTTGATCCAGTCAGTGGTACACTGTATGGGGCTCAGGCAGTCGGCGTTAAAGGTGTAGATAAACGTATCGATGTTATTGCAACAGCCATCAAGGGAGGTCTCACTATTTTTGATCTGCCAGAGCTTGAGTTTACTTATGCCCCACCGTTCGGTTCGGCAAAAGACCCAGTAAACATGGCTGGATACGCCGCATTGAATATTATTGAAGGGTTAAGTGACTCGATTCAATGGCATGAGCTGAACCGTGAGCTGGAAAAGGGAGCTGTTCTGCTGGATGTCCGAACTGAATCAGAGCTGGAAGCGGGCCGATTCCCGAATGCTCTCAACATTCCTTTGAATGACCTTCGTGACCGGATGGATGAGCTGGACAAAGAGCAGGAGTATATCATCAGCTGTAGAAGCGGACAGAGAAGCTATATTGGTGAAAGATTATTGAAACAGTCAGGATTTAAAGTAAAAAACCTGGATGGTGCATATGCACTTTATCAGGCAGTCAGACCGGAGGAATTGGAATATGTATAGATCAGTCAGCATGGATGAGTTTGGACAGAAACAGAAACGTGAAAATCTAAATATAATTGATGTGAGAGAAGCAGATGAATTCGCTGCCGGACACATTCCAGGAGCAGTCAGCATGCCGTTAAGCGGACTCGCACAAGAATTTAAAACCCGTGAACTACCCACCACTTAAATCCTCCGGATTTTGAAGTGGGGGCTTCCTACGAACTCCATTCTTGTCTGCACAGGTTTCATGCAGACAGAGGAATCGGATATGGGTAGGCTCAAAAGGCAGTCCCTGCCTCATAGGTTTTCTTTTACTTGGCTAACGCCAAGGAATACTCAGTAGGCTTGGTTGTCGCCTATATAGACTTGGTTATCGTCTATATATAAAGTATACCAAATGAGAATGACATTAACCACTTCAAGCTATCGCTTGACCGAAATTCATCTCCCACTTTCACTGGTGCTTCGCACCCATACGCTTAGAAGTGGGAGACTTCTTTCGGAATTACGTTAAAAAAGATAAGGAGTATCATGTCATCTGTCTATCAGGCGGACGTTCATCAATGGTGTGTGACTTTTTGGGAAATCAGGGGTATGATGTAGTAAACGTAATGGGCGGCATGTCTGCCTGGAGAGGAGACATCGAGTAATATGAAATGCGATAAAAGTATTTATAATCGGCTGAAACGGACAGAGGGACAGTTGAGAGGCGTGCAGAAAATGCTCGAAGAAGGCAAAGAATGCAGTGATGTCGTTACACAATTGTCTGCAGTTCGCTCCAGTGTGGACCGGATCATGGGTGTGATTGTAGCTGAGAACCTGAAGCGATGCCTGGAAAATCCATCAGCCAACATAGAAGAACAGGAAGAAATGATTCAGAAAGCCATTCAGCTGGTTGTGAAGAAATAACTTTTGCGCCATTCTACACTGAGTAGAGACCTGAAATGATCTTATTTTCACAAGCGTCATGTTTGCCTTTATTCTTTAAACCTGTTATCATTCATATGTATTAAGAAAGAATGATAGTAAGGAGAGGATTTTTATGTCAACGAGTAAAGCAATCAGATTAGGGGTGCTTTCATTATCAGCTTCTCTACTATTAGCTGCTTGTTATGATAACGATACGCAGGATACAACGCCTGTGGAAGATGATACGGAACAGACTGGTGACACGGATGCGGGAGATGATACTGCTGCAGATAATACGGGCGAAGACGATATTGATGATACCGCTGCGGACAATACATCCGATGATGAGACTGATGGTGCAGCTGACGATGCCAATGATTCTCAGGGGATCCAAGGAATGACGTTCTCTGTGAGTCTGGACGATGCGATCGATCAGTTCTATGAGACGTTCGGCAGTGAAGACATCAATATCAGTGAGATTCAGTTCAATTATGACGATGGACGCTACCTGTATGAATTCGAAGGCTGGGACGGCCAGTACGAATACGAACTGGATATCGACTCAGAGACAGGCGAAATTGTTCAGCAGGAACAGGACGATGACGATGATTCAGGAGACATATTAGATTTGGAAGGCATCATTTCACCAGAGGAAGCGATGGAAGCTGCACTTGATGCTTCAGGTTCCGGTTATGTAGAAGAATGGGGTCTCGAAGTAGAAGACGGCCGTACGATTTATGATATCGACGTCGAAGGCGGCAGCGACCAGCAAGTCGATGCTCAGACCGGAGATGTCCTTTAATTCAAATAGCACAACGATCAAGCACCTTTCGACTACGAGTTGAAAGGTGCTTTTTTAGAACGCATGTTCAAATCTCCTCAAGTGTGTTAAAGTTAAGAAAAGAGCAGAGGAGTTCTCATATGAACAAGCAGACGATTGTAGCAGACACAATAGATATGGTAAAAGAGAAACTGAACAATGAAGGGTCCGGACATGATTGGTATCATATTGAGCGAGTCTGGAAGATGGCTTCCAAGCTGGCAACAAAAGAACAGGCCAACAGTTATATAGTGGAGCTGGCTGCTCTGCTGCATGATCTGATTGATGACAAGCTGGTCAGCAGCAAAGACGAGGCTGTTCAAGAAGTTGAATACTGGCTTGAGGGGGCGGGTGTATCCTCATCAGACGCAGAACGGATCATGGACATCATCCAGACTATTTCCTTCAAGGGTGGAAATGGTCGGAAACTGACGACTCTTGAGGCTCAGATCGTTCAGGATGCAGATAGACTGGATGCAATTGGGGCAATCGGAATTGCCCGCTGCTTTACGTATGCAGGAAGCAAGGGAGACGTCATCTTCAATCCGGAACTGTCTGTACGCGAGAGCATGACTGAAAAAGAATACAGGGAAGGGCCATCGAGTGCGGTTCATCATTTCTACGAGAAGCTGCTTAAGCTTAAGGATCTGATGAACACCGAGACGGCAAAGCAGATCGCCGAAGAGCGGCACGCCTTTATGGAAGACTTCCTGATCCAGTTCTTTAACGAATGGGAAGGGTAAAATTCAAAAACTAGTCAGAAAAAAACAGCTGCCTGTGCAGACTCCAGAAAGTTAGATTTTTCAGGTCTAACTTTATTTGGTCACTATAGCAGGCAGCTGGTTTTATTATGCAGATTTTTAGAATGTCCCAACTTTTGTGACGAGTCAGTCTGTCAGCCCTAAGTGAAGGATGGTGCTGCAGCTGGCCTGAATGCCCCAGTAAAATTCTTTCAGTCCCAGGTTTTCATTGGGTGCATGATTATCTTCATCGACATTGGCATAAGGAACCGTGACAGACGGAATGCCCAAAATATCAGTGAAGACATACATAGGACCGGTGCCCCCAAGAGCTGGAAGGACAACTGGCGGGGTATCATAAGCCACCTCGACTGACTCGATCACTTTCTGTACGAGTGGATGAGACAGAGGCGTTTTGGAAGGCTTGACTGCACTCAGATTTTCTACTGACAAGCGGCAGCGGGAATCAAAGGCTGCCACATGCTTTTCAATAGCTTCATAGATGGCTTGGGGGTCCTGATTAGGTGCCAGGCGCATATCCAGTTTGACTTTAGCTTTTCCAGGAATGATCGTCTTTGTTCCTTCTCCTGTATACCCCGTTTCAAATCCTGCAATGGTAAACGTCGGTTTGAAGCATAAGTTTGTGTAGTATTCTTCTCCAGTCATATCGAGGCTGTCCAGACCGATGACTTTCGCTGTTTTTTCTGGATAGAAGGCCAAGCTCTTCAGATGTTCTGCTTCTTCTGGGGTTGGAGTCAGTACACCGTCATAAAATCCGTCTATCAGAACGTCTCCTTCTTCAGTGACCATGGACCGGACCAGATTTAATAGAGCCATGCCGGGATCAGGGGCAATGTTTCCCTTATTACCTGAATGGTTATCTCTATTGGCACCCTGAGCTTTCACTTCAACATAGAGCAGTCCGCGGTTACCCAGAGTCACTGAGGGCTGCCCGTCTCCTTCCATTGGCCCGTCTGCAGTATAGGCAATATCTGCTTTGAGCAGGTCCTTATGTTTTTCCGCAAAGGAAGCAAGATTGACGCTGCCTTTTTCTTCTTCTCCCTCGAAAAGAAATTTGACGTTGACCGGGAGCGAGCCATGTTCTTTAAGTAAAGTACCCACGGCTAGGATATGGGCGATCAGCTGACCTTTGTTGTCGCCTGTACCTCGGCCGTAAATTCTTCCGTTCCTAATTGTTGGCTCGAACGGATCGGACTCCCACAACTCAAGTGGCTCAGGAGGCTGGACATCATAGTGCCCGTAAAAGAGAATGGTGGTCGTATTCTCAGGATCGAGCAGTTCCCCGTAAACCACAGGGTGTCCACCGGTATCCATGAGCTGAGCTTTAATGCCATTCTCTGTCATCATATTGAGCAGAAGATCGGCACATTCTTTTACGCCTAAGTTAAGTGTGCTGATACTTGGCTGTCTTAGAAGAGTGAAAAGGGTGTCCAGGTGGTTATCTTTATTCTTATTGAGTGATGGTCTGATGTCTTGATAAACGGTTTTCCAGTCGGTCATGTATGAAGCGCTCCCTGTATTAGAATTTTACTAGAAAGATTGCTATATTTTAATAGTATACACCTTTTATTCATTTTAGGAAGGCTAAAATAAAAAGTTCCTTCCCGGAAGACGGAAAGGAATGGATCATCTATTCAATGGAATAAATGTTCTGAGCGTAAGGGCTGTCTGAATTTCTAAGAGATTTCCATTCTCTGCGAAGTAGCCATATGAGGAAAATAAGAGAAAGAATAAATAATGCAGAGTAGACGACATACTCAGTCGGCAGACCATCTCTCAACATTAAAAATTCAGCCTGAGCATCCGCAATTGAAACGGATGGAGCCAGAAATAGGGGGAGGATTACCAGCAGATTGTATAAAGCGTGAGCGATAATTGGATAGATAAGATTGTTGTATTTCACATAAGTAACTCCACAGACCAGACCAACGAGAAGTTGAGGAATGAACAGCGACTGCAGGTGAATAGCCATGAAGACGACTGAACTGAAAATAATCCCTTTGTTCACCCCGTATTTGTCGACCCATTTATTCAGCAGATACCCTCTGAATACAATTTCCTCTACAACTGGTGCGAATATGACGGCAACAATGAAGAGATAGAACACCGGAAGATCTTCTGAGCCAGTCAGTTCAAGAACATAAGGCACGATGCGGTCAAACAGTGTGGGAATAAATGTCAGAACAGAAACAAAGAAGTAGACAAATAAAGAAGCCACGACCGCTGTCAGAATGGTCCAGCCAGCCACTCGAATCATTGGAGAAACAGTCTTTTCATAGGGGGAAGACAGTGCTGCCACGGACAAGGACTGTTTTTTCATCTGACTTATCGTGATTTTATAAAGAAAGAAGTAAATCAGCCCATCCGTCAGCAGACCGATCATCGTGATGTGTTCGCCCATAAAGGCAACGAGCAGTACAGCGCCAAGAATGATTACACCAAGCGTGGCCAGAGCGATCCGCCAGATGATTGCCCATAAAGAAGCGCGTTCGAATGAAGTTTCATATGTATACATGTCATCAGCTCACTTTCAGTAAAATGAATAAGTAAACAGTAGCATATTTTAAAGATGATTGGTAATAGAAAGGAGTAAAGTTATTATTTTGTGCTAAACTATCACTAAATGACACATGGAGGCAGTTATGGAACCAATATTAGAAATCAGTCAGCTGACTAAATCTTTTGACGGAAAACCGGTACTGAAAGGCGTTGATTTTACAGTACATCCTGGAGAAATTATCGGATACATAGGGCCGAACGGAGCTGGAAAGAGTACTACGGTCAAAATTATTCTTGGGGTGCTGGAAAGAGACGGGGGAGAGATTCGACTCTTCGGGCAGCCAATAGACAGTCAGACGGTTACTTACAAATCACGCATCGGTTATGTGCCGGAGAATGCGGAACTTTACGAAACACTGACGGCTAAAGAATACCTGCTGTTCATCGGTGAACTTTACGGAATGAAAGAAGACATCATTCTGTCTAAATCAGAAGAGATGATGGATGCTTTAGGCATAAAAGAGTCACTGAATGGGCGTCTGGCTTCTTTTTCAAAAGGGATGCGTCAGAAAGTTCTGATTATTTCCAGCCTGCTTCATAATCCGGATATCCTCTTCTGGGACGAGCCGCTCAATGGGTTAGATGCGAATAGTGTACAGATCATAAAGGAATTATTATGGCAGCTGAAAAAAGAAGGCAAGACGATTTTTTATTCATCCCATGTGATGGATACCGTTGAAAAACTGAGTGACCGCATCATGATTCTGAATGACGGAGAAGTCGTTGCGGACGGCCCGTTTGAGGAGCTCAAAGAAGAGGCGGATGGCACTCTGGAGCAGCTTTTCAATACGTTGACAGGCTTTGACCAGCATGCGGCTCTCGCCGAACAGTTCCTCACTGCAATGAAGGGAGACGGTTCCAATGATGCGTGACATTCTTGGGCTGAAAAAAGGCGGGAAGACACCGGTCTATCTGCGGATTATAGATGTTCTCTCAGGAGTATATGAAAAGTTTGGGGTCGATTATCCTCAGATGCGCAACATTCTTTCTATGAAGATGACGATGGACGGCAGGCGAGAATCACCGATGCAGGCAGTCAGTTCAAACAGCCGGTCGGGTGAAGAAAAAAACCATTTTTTCTCCAGTTTGTGGGTCTACGCACTGATCAGTGTCTTTCTGCTATTCCTTTTTGCGTATGACAATTGGGTGTTTCAGTACACGACGTATTTCAGTTTTCTGTTCCTGATGACGTTTTCGACTCTTCTGGCTAATTTTTCAACTATTCTGCTGGATACAAAAGACTCAATACTCATCGGAACAAAGCCTGTAACCAGGAAGACGCTCGGAGCAGCTAAGGCTACACATGTAGGCATTTATCTTATTTCATTTACGATGGCCATCGGAGCGCCAGTGATTCTATTCACCTTCTACTTCAATGGCCTAATGGCCGGACTGCTGGTCCTTGTGCTTTCGCTGCTGGCTTCACTCTGGTGTCTGGGCATGACCCTTGTCGTTTACGCTACGATTCTTAAGCAGTTTGACGGCGAACGCTTGAAAAACATCATTGCCTACAGTCAGATCTCGCTATCAATCTTTATGGTAATCGGCTATTATTTAGTCGGCCAGATTTTTCAGATCATCGATCCGGAAACGCTGCTGGTTGAAATGAATCTGACCCTCGGCCACTCCGTTCTTTTCCCAATGTGGTTCGTGGCACCATTTGGACTGCTTCAGGAAGGCTGGACACTGACTTACGGCATATATACCGGCCTGCTTATAGTAGGATCCGTGTTACTTGTGATTTTATATAACTGGAGTACGGATAAAATTGAAAGCAATCTTCAAAAAATGAATGCTTCAAGTCTTAAAATAAACAAACGGTCGGTTCTGGAAAGAATCGCAGCTTCTGGATTATGCAAAGACCCTCTGGAGAAGGCCTACTTTCATTTCTCCTGGCAGCTGACAAAGACGGAGCGGGAATTCAAGACCCGTCTGTATCCGTCGATTGCCAGTGCGCTGGTCTTCCCGATCGTGTTCGTCTTCACGACACTGACTGGTGATCAGACTGGGGGACTGGAACAGAATCCCGTATCATTTCTGTATCTGCCCTATTTCACCTTACTGCTGATTCCAGTTCTGACAGTATCGATTCAGTTTTCAACTAATTACAAGGGAAGCTGGGTGTTCAATCTGACACCGCAGCAGTCTAGAGCCCCGTTCATGCGGGCAGCTCTCAAGGCGATGCTGGTAAAAATCCTGCTGCCGCTTTATCTGATAATTGCTGCAGTCGTCCTTGTGTTTTCTGGATGGGGCTATCTGCTTCAGATGATCAACGGCTTTTTGCTGATGAGTGTTGTCTTTTATCTGGAAGCACGCCGATCCGTCAAAAGTCTGCCTTTTTCAAGGAAGTATTCAGCGTCTGAAGCTAATCTGGGATGCATGGGCACGCTGATCTTTTTCGTGCCTGTCTTCATTCTTTCTCTAATAATGATCCTGAGCCAGCTCTTTATTCCTTTCGGTGAATGGATTATTCTAATTATCATGTCAGGCCTGACCATCTGGTGGATGACTCGAGGCTTCAAGGAGAAGAAGCAGGCCTGATCAGCAGGAGATGCATTTTACCTTTTTTTTACTGTGTAAGTAAGATACAATAAAATCAATTAGACTACGCTATCCAAGGAGATAATAATTATGAAACGTACTATATTAACTGGCGATCGTCCAACCGGGAAACTGCATTTAGGTCACTATGTCGGCTCGTTACAGAACCGAGTGTTGCTTCAAGAAGATGAACAGAATAATGTATTTGTCATGGTGGCGGATCAGCAGGCACTGACGGACAACGCTAAGAATCCCGAAAAGGTTCAGCAGAGCATTATGGAAGTGGCTCTGGACTACCTGGCTGTGGGACTGGATCCTGAGAAGACGACGATTTTCATTCAGTCTCAGATTTCTCAACTGCCGGAACTGACGCTTTATTATTTGAATCTGGTCACCGTAGCTCGACTGCATCGTAACCCTACCGTTAAGTCTGAAATTCAGGAAAAAGGCTTCAACGAAAGTATCCCTGCAGGGTTCTTCATGTATCCGGTGAGCCAGGCCGCAGACATTACGGCGTTCAAAGCGACTCACGTTCCTGTAGGAGAAGATCAGAAGCCTATGCTTGAGCAGACACGTGAAGTGGCACGCGACTTCAATCGGACTTATGGAAAAGATGTTCTGGTTGAACCGGATATCATCCTGCCTCCAAAAGGTCAGGGCCGTCTGGTCGGAATTGATGGAAAAGGGAAGATGAGCAAGTCTTTGAATAACGGTATCTACCTGTCTGATAGTGCAGATACCATCCAGAAAAAAGTCATGAGCATGTATACCGATCCGAACCACATTCGTGTGGAGGATCCGGGTCAAGTCGAAGGTAACGTTGTCTTCACGTATCTGGATGTGTTTGATGACGATAAGGAAAAAGTACAGGAACTGAAAGACCAGTACCGCGCCGGAGGATTGGGTGATGTCAAAATCAAGCGTTACCTGAATGATGTGCTTCAGGCCAAGCTTCAACCGATTCGTGAACGCAGAGAAGCATTTGCTGAAGATAAAGGAGCCATTCTGGATATGCTGAAATCGGGAAGCCTGAAAGCCGAAGCTGTCGCAGCCCAGACTCTGGATGAAGTTAAGGATGCTATGGGCATCAACTATTTCAAGTAAAGACTTGAAAAGTGACCCACAGGCAGGTTAATTCAAATTTTACTGAAGAAGTGATGACCGATGATTGAACTGAAACCTGTAGACAAACATAATTATATGACCGTAGTGGATCTGAAAGTGCATCCGCACCAGGAAGACTTTGTGGCCCCCAATTATTTGTCCCTTCTGGAAGCGACCTACGAAGAGGATAAATACCCGTTTGCCATCTATCAGGACGGAACTGTAGTCGGATTTTTGATGTGCAGCTACTATCCAGCTGATGATGCCTATCCGATCGACTCCTGGTGGCTGGAACGATTTATGATCGACAGGGACTACCAGGGAAAAGGGATCGGGAGAAAAGCGCTGGCTCTTTTTCTGAAAGAGTTCAAGCCTCACAGGCATGTGAGGGACCTGAGGATCGGTGCTGAACCGGACAACGACCTGGCGATTCGTCTTTATAAATCATTCGGCTTCAGGAAAGAAGGCATGGTGGAAGGCGAAAATGTCTATGTCGGTGAATGGAAAGTTTGAATAGGTAAATAAAGGATGCGTCTTCTTTTGAGACGCGTCCTTTTTGGTGTCAAGGAACAAAGCTCTGGCCATAATGACAAGCTTTTGGAAAGTGAAAAGACCCGCCGACTGGCGAGTCTTTAAATCATTAAAGGGCTGGTTCTGCAAAGTGGCGAATGATTCTCCGAGCTTGATCAGTACCAGTCTCTGCGCTGATCGCGTGCTCGAATCAGAAAGTCTTTCAGAGCTTCTTCATCATCTGCTTCTATAGCTTGTTTGAAGGTTTCCAGCTCGGCTTCAAATGACATAATCGACTGAATCAGTGCCTCTTTGTTATTCAGAAACAGTTCACTCCAGAGGCTGTCGTTGATATCGGCTATGCGGGTCAGTTCCTGAAAGCTGTTGCCGGCAAAGAGCAGTGTGTCGTCCGAGGCCTGGCTGCTGTTTACGACGGATACTGACAGGGCGTGCATCAGCTGGCTGACATAGGCAACCTGCTCGTCATGTTTCTCAGGTGTCACCCGAGTCAGCGTGGAAAATCCGGCATCCCGGTACAGCTGTTCTATACGGGTGAGGTTCTCTTCCTTGTTTTGAGGAAGGGGGGTGATCAAAGCATTCGCTCCTTTAAATTTATCTGCGGATGCACCGGCTATTCCTTTTTTCTCACTTCCACGCATCGGATGAGCAAAAATAAAGTCAACGTGATCTGGAAGGACGCGGGACGTTTCTTTAATAATAGAGGTTTTCACGCCGGTCACATCAGTGAGTACGACTCCCTGCTTGAAATAGGAACGGTACTGCTCTACAAAAGGTGCGATCTGGCTGGGGTAAAGGGTCAGCATGATCACGTCTGCTTCTTTCAAGCCTTCTTCCGGAACAGTCATGCCTTCGTGAATGATCTGTTCTTTCAGTGCATAGTCAATGGTCTGTTCATCGATGTCGATACCGATGATACGGTGATTCCCCTTGTTCATCAGGCTCATCGCAAAGGATCCTCCGATGGCACCAAGGCCTACAATTGCTAAATTCATCTAGGTGTTCTCCTTTGCCAAATGAAGTTCCAGAGCTTGTACGCCTAACAGATAGCTCGCTGGTCCGAAGCCTGACACCTGGCCGATGCAGGCGGGAGCGATCACAGAATCTTTCCGGAATGCTTCTCTGGAATGAATGGCACTCAGATGGACTTCGACTGTCGGAATAGACACGGATTTCAAGGCATCGTGAATGGCATAACTGTAATGAGTATAGGCAGCCGGATTGATGACGATGCCGTCAACCTGCTCATTCAATGCATCCTGTATTTTATCGACCAGTGCCCCTTCGGAGTTACTCTGGAAAAATTCATAGATATGTCCGTGATCAGTCAGATAAGTCTGAATCTGACGGTTGATCGATTCCATTGTTTCGTGACCGTAAATATCCGGCTCTCTTGTTCCTAAAAGATTAATATTGGGTCCGTTGATAATCCATATGTTCATGAGTGGTCTCCTTTAGTGTCAAGTTTAGTCAACTGATTCAGCACGTCATTCACCGTTTCTGAAAGGGACTGATCGTTGCGGACAGTTACATCTGCAAGAGCCTCGTAGACCGGTTGACGTTCTTCAAAAAGCGTATATAAGGCTTCCTTGCCATTTTTCAAAAGTGGTCTGTGTGCAGTTTCAATGTCTTTTACAATTAGATTTACCGGACGATCGATCCATACGATTACGCCCGCTTGTTTGAGCCACTTTTGGTTTTCTTGTTTCAGGACAGCACCTCCGCCAGTCGAGATCACTGTATCAGTGGCATCGGCCAGCTTGATGCAGGCGTCAGTTTCTAGAGATCGGAAAACCGCTTCGCCCTGTTCGAATAATTCCGGGATTGACTGCCCCACCTGTTTTTCTATAAAGTCGTCCATGTCTATAAAAGACAGCTTGAGGCGGCTGGCCAGCTCTTTCCCGATTGTCGTTTTCCCGCTGCCAGTCATGCCGATGAGGACAATGTTTGTCATATTATTACCCTTCTTTCCACTGGAGTAATTACCAATTTTTTTGTTTTTTCGTGTTGTTTTAATGCAACTATCGTTGCTCTATCAATTAAAATA
>NZ_BAAADA010000088.1:0-53129 GCF_039522005.1 Alkalibacterium indicireducens | reverse complement strand
TAAGTCATCCAACCCCATTATAAAGGACTTTTTTATATCATGAAACAGTTAAATTTTTAATGCAACACTAGTGATTTTAAATATGAAAAAAGTTAGAGTTTTAAATTTAATCACATTTGAAATACTTAACCGCCCTTGATATATGGTATACTTACTCCGTGTATGTGCAGATTTTGGAGGTGGCAGCATGCCCTTGGATTTTTTTACAAATTTTGACTGGTCAAGGCTTCTTGTGTGGCGTACAGCTGTGAATATCATTGATATTCTAATAGTGGCATTCTTTATCTATCAGCTGATGCGTATCGTAAAAGGTACTCGTGCAGTCGAACTGCTTAAAGGAATTGGAGTCATTTTGATTCTGAAAGCAATTAGTGTTATTTTTCGGTTATATACGACGGAATTCATTGTGGATTTCGTTATTCAGTGGTCGGCTCTAGCACTGATCATTATATTCCAGCCGGAACTTAGACGTGGACTTGAACATCTGGGAAGAGGGTCTCTTTTCGGAAGAAAACGTCGATCGACTGCAACTGAGATCATTGTTGATAACTTATCCCATGCAATTCAGTACATGAGCAAAAGACGGATCGGTGCGCTCATCTCGATTGAAATGGAAACGGGTCTGGACGAATACATTGCTACAGGTATCCCGCTAAACGCAGAACTGAGCTCTGAACTTCTGATCAATATTTTTATTCCGAATACCCCGCTTCATGATGGAGCTGTCATCATAAAAGGTTACAATATCGCGACGGCTGCGAGCTACTTACCTTTATCAGAAAGTCCGGCTATTCCTAAAAAGCTGGGAACACGCCATAGAGCGGCGATCGGACTGTCGGAAGTATCGGATGCCATTACGATTATCGTATCTGAAGAAACAGGGGAAGTCAGCATTTCTCGTAGAGGAAATCTGATCAACGATATGTCGCAGGATGAAGTTTTGAACTACCTGACAAAAGAACTCGTGGAATCAGAGAAAGAAAAAGAGACGCAAGGACCGCTGCAGCAGATTGTTGAGGCCGTACGGAAAGGAGTGTCCAGCAAGTGAAGTTGAATTTGGACAACCCGTGGATTACTAAATTAGTCGCACTTATATTTGCCGTGACGTTATTTTCGTTTGTTGCGCTGGAAAATCAGTCCCGGATCCGTTCAACGAGTCCAACTGACGGAGCAAGCATCACCAGCTCGGAAGTCATTACTAATTTGCCGATCGATATCAATATTGATCGGGACTTGTATTTCGTATCGGGCATTCCGGAAACGGCAACGATTCGTCTTGAAGGCCCTCAGGCTGTCCTGACACAGACGTTGGCTACTCAAAGTTTCAATATCGAAACGCCTGACCTGAACCAGATGGGCCCAGGCCGTCACACTGTCCAGCTTGAGGCAGAAGGATTGAGTGATCAGTTGAATTACAGCATCATGCCGGCAGAACTGACGCTGGAAATTGAAGAAAAAGTCATAGAAGAACATGATGTAAGAGTCGAATTTAATGAAAATGCACATTTGGCTGATGGCTATACTGCCGATGATCCTGTCCTGTCCGATGAATCAGTGACAATATCCGGTGCTGCTTCGACTATGGAACAGATCAGCGATGTGATGGTAGTTGTCATGCCGGAAGAAAGTGACATAACCACTGATATCGACATCCTTTTGAACGTCCTGGTTCTTGATGAAACGGGCGACCTGCTTAATGTGAATACTTCGCCACAACAGATTAAGGTGACGATCCCTGTTCAAGGAACCGAACAGACCGTTCCAATGAATCTGGAAGAAATTGGTACACCTAATGAAGATTATGAATATGCTCTGGAGTTTGCTCAAGGAGAACCTGAACAGATCACTGTGATCGGTGAATCGGGTATTCTTGAAGAGATGAATGATTTTTCTGTAGAGGTGGATGTGTCGGGGATCACTGAATCGACCATCAGAACCATACCGATTCCTCTGCCGGATGGGATATCAGACAGTAACCCGAGAGATGTGGATGTACTGATCAGAGTGACGCCTGTCGAACAGGAAGCAGAAGACGATGATGAAACTGAAGAAGATGAAGACGATACTGTATAACTAGACTATTAGGATGAGGAGTTTGAACAATGGGAAAATATTTTGGAACAGATGGTGTTAGAGGGGTTGCGAATAAGGAACTGACCCCTGAACTGGCTTTTAAACTGGGGCGTTTTGGAGGATATGTGCTGTCTCAGCACGCTGAAGAGGAAACCCCTAGAGTACTTGTGGGAAAAGATACACGTATATCCGGTAGAATGCTGGAATACTCCCTTGTAGCTGGACTATTGTCTGTCGGGGTTGAAGTATTGAGACTTGGTGTCATTACTACTCCCGGCGTGTCTTACCTGACACGTCAGCAGAACGCAACGGCAGGAATCATGATCTCTGCCTCACATAACCCTGTGGAAGACAACGGAATCAAATTCTTCGGGTCAGATGGGTTTAAACTCTCTGATGAACAGGAAGCTGAAATTGAAGAACTACTGGATCGTGATGGAGATGACCTTCCGCGTCCTAGTTCGGATGGCCTTGGAACATCTGAAGAGTACAAAGAAGGAATCTTGAAGTACATTCAGTTTCTGACGCAGACGATCAACGGAGACCTTTCAGGTACTCATGTAGCTCTTGATGGAGCTAATGGTGCAGCAAGTCCGCTTCTCAACCGCCTGTTTGCCGATTTGGATACTGATTTCGACGTAACTGGTGCCTCACCAAATGGTCTGAACATTAATGATGGAGTGGGAAGCACACATCCTGATTATCTGGCTGATTTTGTACTGGAAAAAGGCGCAGACGTGGGGTTAGCTTTTGATGGAGACGGAGACCGTCTTATCGCTGTTGATGAACTGGGTAATATTGTTGATGGAGACAAGATCATGTACATCTGCGGGAAATTCATGCATGAAGAAGGTCGTCTGAAGAAGAATACGATCGTTTCAACAGTCATGAGTAATATTGGTTTCTACAAAGCGCTGGAAGTCCATGATCTGGAATCAGTGAAAACTAAGGTCGGTGACCGTTATGTTATGGAAGAAATGGTCAAAAATGGTTATAATTTAGGTGGAGAACAGTCGGGTCACCTGATTTTCCTTGATTACCATACAACTGGAGACGGCCTGCTTTCAGGAATTCAGTTGCTTAATGTGATGAAACAGACAGGCAAGAAATTGTCAGAACTCGCTGAAGAAGTAACGACGTATCCTCAGAAACTGGTCAATATTCGTGTGACAGACAAGCAGAATGTCATGTCCAACCCGGCAATCAGTGAGGTCATTGAACAGGTCGAACAGGAAATGGCAGGAAATGGCCGTGTACTGGTTCGTCCAAGTGGAACAGAGTCTCTTCTACGTGTCATGGCGGAAGCTGAAACGGAAGAAGCAGTGAATGAATATGTCGACCGTATTGCGGACGTCGTCAGAAAAGAAATAGGTACAGAGGAAGCGTAACAAAGCGTATTAGATTACCGCAGATAGCTTAGCGAGAAGCAATCTGCGGTTTTTACATATTGAAGCAAAGGAGCAGGTGCTATGAATGCAGAATCCTATCTATCCCCGGCCTCTATCAAAAGACAAGCAAGAGAGGAATTAAGTGGAAAATGGAGAGATGTTATCCTTCTCTACCTCGTACCGTTTGTTATCAGTCTTCTGCTGACTGGCGGTATATATGGATTCGACCTGACATCCATTCCTAGAATTATTGTTGGCGAGGAAGAGGGGAATATACTGATCAATTTTCTCGTAACATACTTGACAATAGGTATATCATTTACCTTGCTCGATATGACCCGATCAAGCAGTTATAAAATAAAACCTCTGCCTGATGCTTTTCAAGTGTTTTCAAGACGATTCTTTATTCCTGTTTTTCTTATCCAACTTCTTCGAACCTTGTTCATTGCGCTATGGACGCTAGTCTTTATTATTCCAGGAATCATCAAAACCTATTCGTATTCGCAGGCATTTTTTATTTTTAAGGATAAAAAGGATCGCGGAACTGAAGAATACCTTTCAGCGTTCGATTGCATAAAAGAAAGTAGGTATTTGATGGACGGGCACAAGCTGGAGCTCTTTTTCCTTCACTTGTCATTTTTCGGATGGTACCTCCTGGAAGTGTTCACCTTGGGGATTGCTTCTTTATACGTCAGACCGTATCTTAACATGGCGGAAGCTGTCTTTTACTCCAGACTGAGCTACGATCATAAAGAGACAAGCGATGGTCAAGTCGACGCTTATTATGATGAGACACACTTTGAAGGTGAAGTGTATGAGGAAGATGAAGAGTGTGACGATTTTGCAGATTATTAAATAGAGATCTGTAAAGTCTCCTTTCTGCCATCGATTGATGTGAGCAGGAAGGGACTTGTTATCTCTTTAGAAAGATACTCAGGCAATTGGAAGAACATAACCCATCTCAGACGAGTTAGAGCCATATGGAGAGAAAGAACCAGGTAATCATGATCAATTGAATGATCCCTTCTGCAATTCGTCCGCTGAGAAACCCGATGAGCGTTCCGACAGCTGCTCTTAAAGCGTGCGCGAAGGTATCCTGTATCCAGAATTCTACGATCAGAACGGCAATAAACGGAAAAATCAGAATTCCGAATGGGGGAAAGATGAATGTTCCAGCGATGATGGCAATCGTCGCCGTTGTTTCCCCGATTTTACTTCCGCCGAATTTGTTGACAGCGATTGATCCGGCAAGCAGGTCGGCAAGCAGGAGGAAGACGGTAAGTACGCCCATTGATACCCAGAAGACCCAGGTCAGGACTGCTGAATTGATGAAAAAATGATAAATGAGAAAGCCACCCCAGACAGCTAGTACTGAGGGGACGACGGGAGAAATAAGACCCACAAAACTCAATATGAACAGACCGATGATCACGATCCATAAAATAGTATCCATTTTATCTATTCCTTTCTTAAATGATATCTAACTCAAGTATACTAGAGTTAGAGCTTATACAAAAAAGATAGACTTTTAATTTTAGACTGGGATTCATTGACAATAGATTTAGATAATGCTAATATCAGAAGTGAACAAACTATTAGTAAGTAGATTAGGGAGTGTTTGATCGTGCCAATCACATTTTTAGAGAAGCAAAACGAGTGTTGCTGTACATGTGTACAGTCTATTTCTCATGCTCTCAAAAATGTTCTAGGCGATTAAATCGATAAGCTCCTGATATATTCTGTCACTATCAGATCAGGAAGAAATCACTAACCGTTAGAATAATTAGAGTGAGCGCATGAGGGATCCCCTTGTGCGTTTTTTTGACGAAAGGAGGATAATATGATTATACAGACAGTAAATGAACTGATCGGTCAGACACCTATGATGGAAATTAAAGGCTATGACCTTCCAGAGAACACACGAATACTTGCGAAGCTTGAACAGTTCAATCCTGGAGGAAGCATCAAGGACCGTCTGGGTGTCAAACTTATTGACACAGCATTTAAAGAAGGAAGAATCAACAAAGAGTCAACGATCATAGAGCCGACTGCCGGGAATACAGGGATCGGTCTGGGGCTGGCTGCGATGTCATATGGATTGAAACTGATTTTCGTCGTACCTGAAAAGTTCAGCATTGAAAAGCAGGAGCTGATGCGAGTCTTGGGAGCAGAAATCGTCCATACACCTACGGAAGAAGGCATTAAAGGCGCAGTGGCTAAAGCTAAGGCGTTAGGCGAGAAGATCGAAAACAGTTATCTCCCGCTTCAGTTCGAAAATCCTGTCAATCCGTTGACTTATTATGAAACTTTGGGACCTGAAATTGTCAAGGACTTAGATGGTCAGTACCCTGATTCTTTTGTCGCAGGGGCAGGAAGCGGAGGCACGTTCAGCGGGGTTGCTCAGTACTTCAAGGAACAGTCAGAGAGTGTCCGAACAGTCGTCGTCGAACCGGAAGGATCCATATTAGGTGGAGGCGAACCAGGACCCCACGAGACAGAAGGCATTGGTGTTGAGTCGTTCCCGCCTTTCATGAAGAAGGAATGGATCGATCAGATCTATACCATTTCTGATGAAGAAGCATTCTATTACACAAAGGAACTGGCCAGAAAAAATGGACTCTTTATAGGAAGTTCAAGCGGGGCAGCATTTGCGGCAGCACTTAAAGAAGCACAGACGTTACCAGCAGGCAGTACGATTGTGACAGTCTTCCCGGATGGAAGCGAACGGTATTTATCAAAAAATATATACAAATAAATTCAAAAGAGGAGACGATCAGTTATGCGAATGAAAACAACTTTTATACACGGTGGAATCAGTCATGATGAGGCGACAGGATCAGTTAATGTCCCGATTCACCAGACAACAACATACAAACAGGAAAAAGTAGGGGTTCACAAAGGATTTGAATACTCCAGAACAGGAAATCCGACTCGTCTGGCGCTGGAGAAGCTCATTGCAGATATGGAAGGTGGAGTCAGAGGGCTGGCCTTTGCTTCAGGTTCTGCTGGAACGCATAATATTTTTTCCCTGTTTTCTCAAGGGGACCATATCATCGTCGGGGATGACGTTTATGGCGGAACTTACCGTCTGATCAACAAAATTTTAAAGCGTCTGGGACTGACCTTTACTGTTGTCGATACAAGTGACAGTTCAACAATCGAAGGAGCCATCAAGGACGAAACGAAAGCAATCTTCCTTGAAACACCGACTAACCCTCTGCTTAAAATAACAGATATCAAGGCTGTTGCTGATATTGCCAAAGCGCACAATATAATCACTATCGTGGACAATACCTTTGCGACGCCTTACAATCAGCGTCCGCTCGAACTTGGTGCTGATATTGTTCTTCACAGTGCATCGAAGTATCTTGGTGGACATAGTGACGTCGTTGCAGGTCTTGTAACAACTAACAGTGAAAAACTGGGAGAAGAACTAGGGTTTCTTCAGAATGCTATTGGTGGGATTCTTGGGCCTCAGGATAGCTGGATCATTCAGCGTGGGATCAAGACGCTTGGTATCCGCATGGAAGCGCATGAAACAAATGCTAAAAAAATCGTCGACTATTTGAATAATCATGACAAAGTAGAGAAGATATACTATCCTGGACTTGAATCACACCCAGGATATGAAACGGCTAAAAAACAGATGACAGGTTTTGGCGGCATGGTATCATTTGAACTGAAGGAAGGCTTGTCTGCTGAAACGTTCGTCGAAAGTCTATCCCTGATCACACTGGCCGAAAGTCTAGGAGCAGTAGAAAGTCTGATCGAAATTCCGGCACTGATGACACACGGAGCAATTCCTTCAGCAGACCGTCTGAAAGCTGGAATTAAGGATGAACTGATTCGTCTATCTGTCGGAATCGAAGATGTCGAAGATCTGATCGAAGACCTGGAGTCAGGATTCAATAAACTATAATCCAACAGATAGAGGAGCAGACATGAGCGCATTCAAAGAACTGATGCAGACTTATAAAAAGAATGACCCGGCTGCAGGCAGCTCAGCTGAAATCGTCCTGACTTATCCTGGAGTCTGGGCAATATTCTTTCATCGAATCTCCCATTTTTTATATAATAAAAGAGTAAGGGTACCGGCTCGTATGCTGTCCATGTTTGCTAGATGGATCACCGGAATCGAAATTCATCCCGGAGCTGTAATCGGTCGTCGGCTGTTTATTGACCATGGTATGGGCATCGTGATCGGTGAAACCGCAGAAATTGGAGATGACGTCAAGATGTTTCACGCTGTTACTCTAGGTGGACGGGGCGATCAGGCAGGCAAGCGCCACCCGACCATCGGTGACGGGGTACTTCTCTCCGCGCATGTTCAGGTAATAGGTAATATCACAATAGGTAAACAGGCTAAAATAGGAGCCAGTGCAGTCGTTTTAAAAGATATCCCTGTGGGAGTAACGGCTGTCGGTATTCCTGCAAAAGTAGTAAAGACCAAGGAAGAGAACTTTAGAAAAACTGCAGATAATCACACGATATAAAGGGGCGAACTAATGGGTCGAGAATTTATAGAGGTATTTACCGGATGGGCCAAGAATTATGATGCATCAGTCAAAGGCAATGATGAAGAATATAAGGAAGTGTTCGCCGGATATGAGGAAATACTGGAGGAAATAGTCAATAGAAGCGGCAATCATGTTCTGGAGTTCGGCATTGGAACTGGGAACCTGACTGAAAAACTGTTGAATGCCGGCAAGGAAGTGTTTGCTGTCGAGCCGTCACCAGAAATGCGTAAACTGGCTAAAGAAAAGTTGCCGGACGATTTTACGATTCACGATGGGGACATGCAGGATTATCCACTGCCGGACAAACCTCTGGATACAATCGTCAGCTCATACGTTTTCCATCATCTGGATGATGAAGAAAAGAGCGAAGCAGTAAGATTCTATGCCCAGCAGCTGGCTGAAGGCGGGAAGCTCGTCTTTGCTGATACGATCTTCGTAACTCAGGATGTCTATGACAATGTCATAGAAGAGGCTGAAAGCGGAGGCTACAGTGATCTTGCGGAAGACTTGAGGAGAGAATACTATCCTCTACTGGATACGGTATACACTGCATTGAGTAAAGCAGGATTTTCCCAGATATCCTTTACTCAAATGAACGATTTTGTCTGGGTATTTGAAGGAACGAAAGTACAAGACGTAAAAAATATGGATATTTTAAAAGGAGATAATCATTAATGGCTGAAAAAAAGATGAACGTCGAAAGTTTTAACCTTGACCATACAAAAGTACAGGCTCCTTACGTCCGAGTGGCTGACAGAAAAACAGGAACGAACGGTGACCTGATCGTCAAGTATGATGTCCGGTTTTCACAGCCGAATAAAGAACACATGGACATGATGGCCGTGCATTCCCTTGAACATCTGACTGCAGAGCATATTCGTAATCATGCGGATTATATCGTCGATTTCGGTCCTATGGGCTGCCAGACAGGGTTTTATCTGACTGTTCTGAACCACGATAACATCGATGAAATCTTCGAAGTGCTTGAAAAGACGATGAAAGACGTACTGGAAGCTGACGAAGTACCGGCTAGCAACGAGGTACAGTGCGGATGGGCAGCGCATCATACTCTTGAAGGAGCAAAAGAAGTGGCTGAACGCTTCCTTTCAAAACGTGATGAATGGTCAGTGGTATTTGCAGAAGACGCTGTACAGTAATTACTGAAAAAACCGATCAGACGACACTATTATCGTCTGATCGGTTTTTTCTTCTTTTTAGAGCAATGATGTTCGATTCGTCCGACGAATCGGTTCCTTATTTAAATGAGCGGTGTTGTGGGCAGTACTATATTAGTGAAATAACGAATTTAATAAATACATAGAGAAACTTCTTCTGATTTTCAGAGTTATTTGAGCACAGGTGGGCTATAGATGTAATTCCGACTGTTTGATAAAGGAAAAGGTATCGCTAGCGTGCCGGCCAGTTGCAGTTCCGGAACTGCAGCAGAGTCTAAGGTATAACTAGCAAGGTTCTAATTACAGTTCCAGGAAATTATAGTTTCCAAAGTGTCACCAATCAGCCTCAAGTTACAGTTCCGAAAAATCAATACGTCCAAAGTGCTGCTAAGCGGCCTCTAGTTACAGTTCCGAATAAATACTGTCTCTAAGATGGCGCTATTCGCCCTATAAGTATAGTTCCGTAAACTGAGGGGATCTAGATATACTATTAGGTCCTCCCATCTTAAAGGTTTAGCATGTCATATACTATAGTGTGTCTTTTTTAGGCTTCATTCCTTTGTGCTGCCAGTCCGTTAGGCATAGAGGCCATACAATCGGGTTTCTGACCGTGAGTCATGTGTATTTGAGGTTAGTCATGCTATAATAAACTCAATAATTCCGGGGAGATGAACATATGACCAAAAACACATTTGATTTGGAACAGCAATTACTTTCAGACTATGACAGTAAGCTGACTGCTGAAGGAGTATCTGGGGAGAGACTCGCTCACCGACTGGGCATACTGTCAAAGATAGGACTTACTGAGGACCAAGGCTCACGACGCTCGGGATTCTCACAGGAAGAGCGAGAAGCAAAAAACTGGATCGTTAAATGGATGGAAGAAGCAGGAATGCAGGTCAGAGAAGATGGGGCAGGCAATATCATCGGCAGACTGGACGGGAAACACCCTGACAAACCAGTAATTATGAGCGGATCCCATGTTGACACAGTCCCTAACGGAGGACATTTTGACGGGACAATAGGTGTGCTTTCAGCTCTGGAAGTTGCTCAGTCATGGAAAGAAACAGGGTATGCACCTGAAAAACCTTTGGAAATAGTGGCTTTTACTGATGAAGAAGGGTCGCGCTTCAACGGAGGGCTGACAGGCAGCGAGGCAATGATGGGGGATACGGACATCGAAGCCATGCAGACTAAAAAAGATTTTGACGGCCGCACCTTTGAAGAGGTCATTAATGACGTAGGATTAAGTGTTGAAGGATTCAAATCAGCAGGACGTCCGCACAGTGATATCGAGTCCTATGTCGAAGTGCATATCGAACAGGGCAAGCGACTTGAAAAAGAGCAGCTGCCGTGTGGAATTGTAACCGGAATTGCCGGCCCCTACTGGTTGAGATTGACATTCAAAGGACAAGCTGGCCATGCCGGGAACACGCCTATGACTGATCGACAGGATGCGCTGGTTGCGGCTGGACATTTTATACACAATATCAGTCATCTTCCTCAAAAAATAAACGATTCTGCGGTAGCGACAGTTGGAAATATTGAGGTCAAGCCGAATGGAACGAATGTGATTCCAGGGGAAGTCATAGTTTACGTGGATATCAGGGATATTTATGAAGACACTCGCCAGCAGCTTATTGATGCTATTATTCAAACGGCAGAAGATATCAGTAAATCCTGGGCAATCACTCTGACATGTGAGACAGTGCATAATGTGCCGCCAGTTCCTATAAAAAAAAAACTACAGGATAAATTGGAAAAAGCGATGCAGGGGAAAGGCATCAGACCCTACTATCTTCCTAGTGGAGCCGGTCACGATGCAATGATCGTGGGCCAGCATGTTCCCTCCGCAATGATTTTCGTCCGAAGTAAAGATGGGATAAGTCACAATCCTGCAGAATGGTCTGATCTGAGCGATTGCGTTCAGGCCGTGCACATTCTTAAAGACTACATTGAAAGTTGTCAGTCCCATCAGATAACTTACCAGAACTGATTAAAGGAGGATGACCGTATGCCGACCATTTCATATTCGATACTACCCCTTCTGGAAGCACAGCCTATGGAGGCCGTAAACTCATGTATTGAACTAGGTGCAGATAAAGTAGAGCTGTTCATGGATGGTACTCACTGGTCTCACATTACAGACAATCACAAAGAAGGACTTATTCAACAATTAAGAAAAATAAATGCCCAGTACAGTGTCCATGCCCCTCACTACGATTTGAACATGGCGAGTGAGTGGGGACCTGTCAGGGCTTCAGCACTGGAACAGTACAAAAAAACGATTCGCTTTGCCGGACGGGTCCAGGCCTCCCACGTGGTGATAAGTCCTGGGGTTGTTCATCCGACGACATTTGATAAGGAAAAAAGTCGGCATTATGCGTCTAAAGGAGTCAAGGCACTGATACCTACCGCAAAGCAGTGCAAGGTCAAACTGGCTATAGAAAATGGTGGAGATAGACAGAGAGAATTGTTTGACCATGAAGCTTTTATTTCGTTTATCTACTCGTTCAATGAAGAAGTCGTTGGTGCCGTTCTTGACGTCGGACACGCTCATATCACTAGGTGGCCTATTGAATTGGTCATGAAAGAGCTGAGCAGCAAGCTTCTGGCCCTTCATATTAATGATACAAGGGGAAATGTGGACAATCACCTGCCTATTGGGCAAGGAGCGATTGACTGGGAGAGTGTCTTTCAGACTTTAAAAATGCTTGATATAGAGCCTGATCTAGTTCTGGAATACAATATGAGAACACCGGTTGAAGAACTTCCCCGGAGCAAAGAGGCGATCCATGACCTTTTCAAAGAGAAGAGCGGCTAATCAAGTTTAAACAATTACACAAAAGACAGCCTCATCGTTAACCTTAAACAAGGGAACGATGAGGCTGTCTGCGTTAAATATTACTATCTGCGACGTCTGCCGCCTCCACCAAAAATAAGGAAGAGTCTTAGGACACTCAGGAATGAAGCAATTGCTGCGGCAATATAAGTCAATGCAGCGGCATTCAGTACTTTCTTGGCTTGAGGCAGTTCTTCATTTGTAAGAAGGTTCTGCTCTTCAAGGATACGAATGGCACGTTTAGACGCATCGAATTCTACCGGTAAAGTGACCAGCTGAAACAGCAGAGTCAGTGAGAACAAAAGAATTCCAATATTGATCAGTGTCTGCTGATAGCCCATGAAAAATCCAAGAAACAGGATTGGGAAAGCAGCTGTCTGTCCGAAGTTGGTAACCGGCACAAGTGCTGCACGTAGACGAAGCGGACCGTAGTTGTCGCGGTCTTGCATGGCGTGTCCAGCCTCGTGTGCTGCTACACCGATAGCAGCTACTGATGTTGAATTCCGAGTGGTATCGGATAATCTGAGGACGTTGTCCTGAGCATTATAATGGTCTGTCAGGTTACCCCTGATCCCTTCAAGTCGGACATTTTTCAGCTGTGCAGCGTTCAAAATCTCGCGACAGACATCGGAAGCGGTGTACCCTCGTTTACTCTTCACGTTGCTGTATTTACTGTAAGTGGACTGCACGTACATACTTGCAAATCCGGAAATAATCATCCCTATGATAATCAGAATCATTGTGGGATCCCAATAGAATGGAAAGAATGGCATGTAAGTCCCTCCTATGCATTATAAATTGTATTAATATTGGACCTGTTCATATTATACCATATCGAACTGCAACATTTTAGAAAACTGGACTAATGTTATGTGAGTTCTTTGTGAATAATGAATGGTCTGTCACATTTTGATGCTAGATTTCATCTTAATACTAGTAGTTTACACTACTGACAAAGGTTTTACTATCCATCCAGAGACTGATTTATTATACACAAAGAAGTTTAGTAAATTTACTTGTATAGTTTTACTAAAAGGGTTACAATGTTACTGACTACAAGTAGAGGAGCGATTAATTATGAACAGGAATGAACTGCTGGAGGGGTTTAAAGAAGCTTTCGGGTATGAAGGAAATCAGGTTTTCTTTTCTCCAGGACGAATCAATCTGATAGGCGAGCACACTGACTATAATGGCGGAAAAGTGTTTCCATGCGCAATTACTATGGGAACATACGGAGTTGTTAAGAAAAGGGAAGATCAGATGATTCAGGCGTATTCCGGAAACTTTCCGGAAGTGGGCATTCTGACAGCTGATCTTGATGATCTTACCTATAAAAAAGAAGACAACTGGCTGAATTATGTTAAGGGAATGATCAATTATATACAAGAAAAAACTGGAAAACTGACCCAGGGGTTCGACTTGTATATTTATGGGACTATTCCTAATGGAGCGTCTCTTTCATCTTCTGCCTCTCTTGAACTACTGACTGGAGTGATCGTCAGAGACCTGTTCTCGCTTGACATCGATCAGCTGGACCTAGTCAAACTGGGGATGCGGACTGAAAATGAATTTTTAGGACTGAATTCAGGCATTCTGGATCAGTTTGCTATCGGCATGTCCAAAGCAGGCAGTGCACTGCTTCTTGATACAAACACACTGGAATTCGAAGAGATTCCAGTCGATCTGCCCGATCATAAAATAGTCATCATGAATTCAATGACCAGAAGAGAGCTGGTCGATTCTGAATACAATACCCGTCGTGAGCAGTGTGAGACGGCGTTAGAGCAGCTTCAGACAGCAGTGAATGTCAGGAGTTTAGGTGAACTGACAGAAGAGGCCTTTGAGGCGCACAAACGTGTCATATCAGATGAGATTCTGCTCAGACGGGCAAGACATGCTGTCTATGAAAGTGCAAGGACTGAACGGGCTGCAGAGGCTCTGAAGAATAATGACCTGAAGGCGTTCGGTCAGTATATGAATGAATCTCACGAGTCCCTTCATCAAGATTATGAGGTGACTGTCAGAGAAACGGATCTTCTGGTGAGGCTGGCCTGGCAGCAGAAAGGCACAGTTGGTGCTCGTATGACAGGCGGAGGCTTTGGAGGCTGCTGTATTGCCATCGTCGAGGATAATCACGTCGATGAGTTTATCGCTCAGGTGGGTCAGGGATTCAAGGAAGAAATTGGATATGAAGCAGAGTTTTATATTGCAGAAACGGAAGATGGCACAAAGGAATGGGTGAACAATGACTAAGATACACACTACACGTGGGATTAATCAGACGATTGCTGACTTTGTAGAGTCCCAGGTAAAGTCGGGCCTCGTTCATCAGACAGACAGAATTTATCTAGCCAACAGACTGGCTGCGTTGCTGAAAGTGGATGCATTGGAAAATCTGTCCCCTTCAGATAGGAAAAATACCGCGTTGGAGCTACTGGACGAACTGATAAATTACGCTGTTTCAACCGATCAGATCGAAGACCTGCCTTCCTCTAAGGATGTATTTGGTGCAAAAGTGATGGATCTAATTACTCCTGCCCCGTCGCAAGTCAATCTGCAGTTCTGGGAAAATTACAGACAAAGTCCCAAAAAAGCTACAGATCAATTTTTTGGGCTGAGCCGACAGACCAATTACATCAAGACAAGAGAAATAGCTAAAAATATAGAGTATACACATGAAACAGATTATGGCGAGCTTGAAATTACAATCAATCTTTCCAAGCCCGAAAAAGATCCAAAGGAGATTGCTAGAGCCGGAAAGAAAAAGCCGAATTATCCGAAGTGCATGCTTTGTATGGAGAATGAAGGATATGAAGGGCACTTGTCTCACCCGGGTCGGGCGAACCACCGAATCATTCGCATGACTGTCGGTGAGGAAGACTGGGGATTCCAGTACTCACCGTATGCTTATTATGATGAGCACTGTATCTTTCTTTCACACGCACATCGTGAAATGAATGTCGGGATACAGGCAGTCAGAAACCTGATGGATATATTGACCGTCCTGCCGCATTATTTTGTAGGATCGAATGCTGGTCTGCCAATCGTCGGTGGATCGATTCTGTCTCATGATCACTATCAGGGTGGACGCCATACGTTTCCGCTGGAGCGTGCTGAAGAAAGGTTTTCTTTCGAACTCGATGGAATGACCGATGTCAAGGCGGCTGTCATTAAGTGGCCGATGTCAGTGATTCGTATAACGAGTGAATCTAAGAACAGTCTGATAAAAGCCGCAGAAAAAGTAATGTCGGTCTGGGAAGGCTACTCGGATGAATCCGTAGATTTATTATCCGAAACAGATGGAGTCCCACATAATGCTGTAACTCCGATTGCCCGTAGAAAAGGGGAGGCTTTTGAACTGGATCTGGTTCTCCGGAATAATCGGACATCTGAATCCTATCCAGATGGGATCTTTCATCCTCATCCACCCGTTCAGCACATTAAAAAGGAGAATATAGGCTTAATTGAAGTAATGGGTCTGGCGATCTTGCCCCCCCGATTAAAGGACGAACTGAACCAGGTCCGCGACTATCTGCTGGGAAGAGTCGATGCAGTTGATCCCGTCCATCAGTCGTGGGCTGACGAGCTGAAAATCGAACATGAAATAACCGAAGAAACTGTCGGGAATATCGTTGATAAAGCTGTCGGAGAAGTGTTTTTACAGGTACTCAAGGATGCAGGAGTATTCAAGACAGATCATAATGGAAAAGAAGCCTTTAAACGGTTTATCACTCACTTAAAAAAGGTATAATGGGAACGTATTAATTTAATCGGTAAACAAACGGGAGGAAAGAATATGGAGATTACTAGTAAAAGTTATGGAAAAGTTGATGGAGTAGACGTACTTGAATATACACTAACTAACAGTAAAGGGGTAGCAATCAGTGCCATGCCGTTCGGAGCCACACTGACTAAAATAGTCACACCGGATAAGAATGGAAACAGAGAGAATATCACGTTGAATGTAGAAAATCTCGAAGATTTTATTGCCCATCGTCCATTTTACGGTGCAACAATTGGAAGAGTTGCCGGTCGGATCACTAGAGGTCAGTTTACACTAAGCGGGATCGATTATCAGCTGGATGTCAACGAGGGAGAAAATCTGCTTCACGGTGGACCAGAAGGCTTCGATACGAAGTTATGGGAAGTCAGAACTGAAGAAAGTGACTCGCGTGCAAGTCTGATTTTTACTTTTAACAGCCCTGCAGGGGAAAACAGATTCCCTGGAAATCTATCAGTAACTGTCACGTATACATTGACAGAAGAAGATGAATGGATAATTGATTATCAGGCAGAAACAGATGCTCCAACATTGTTCAATCCGACGAATCATGTCTACTTTAATTTGACTGGGGACATCAAAAAGTCGATTCTGGATCATCAGCTGATGCTTAACAGTGATCTTTTTGCGCCACTGGGAGAAGAAAACCTGCCAAAAGGAGAGTTGGATAAGGTAGAAGGGACACCTTTTGACTTTACATCCTTCAAAGCGGTTAAAGAGGCCGTACTGGCTGATCATCCGCAAATCTCACCTTTATCCGGGTTAGATCATCCATTTGTCTTAAGCGGAAAAAGTGACGGACCGGAAGGGATTCTGTTCGATCCTGAATCAGGTAGAGAAGTGAAATTCTTTACAGACTGCAACAGTGTCGTTATCTTTACACATAATGCGGAAGTGGACGACTTTGAGATTCAAGGTGAACCGGCTGGTCAATATGCTGGAATCACTCTGGAGACTCAAACCCTTCCGGATGCGGTCAATCAACCTGGATTCGGCAACATCATTTTAAGACCCGGTGAGACATTTACGTCGCAGACGACTTACCAGTTCGGTGTAAGAGCAGACTGAACCTTTTGATCAGGAATCTATCATTTTAGGAGGGAAGGGATGGCGACACTTAAAGACATTGCAAAAAAAGCTGGTGTATCAACTTCTACTGTGTCCCGAGTGCTCAATTATGATCCGACCTTGTCTGTAGGCGAAGAAACAAAAAAGCGGATATTCGAAGCGGCAGAAGCTTTGGAATACCGAAGTCACAAGAAAGTAATGACTAGAAAAAAAGGGACAATCGCCATTGTCAACTGGGTCAGTGAGTCTGAGGAACTGAACGACCTCTATTACATGTCGATCCGAATAAGTGCTGAAAAAAAAGCCCAGGAGCTCGGTTACGATTTCATACGACTATATGATCAGGATGAACTGATCGATCATGACAATCTGGCTGGTATACTGGCTATTGGGAAATACAGTCAGCATCAGGTGAAGCAGTTTCGGGATAAAGAGCTTCCTTTGTGTTTTGTTGATTTCAAGCCTCAAGCAGATGTTGACTGTGTATTGGTCAATTTCAAAGATGCCATCAAGGGAAACATCGAATACCTGATCAAGCAGGGGCATAAGCGTATCGGCTTCATCGGAGGGGAAGAATCCTTCAGTGACGGGACAGGTAACTGGATCGACCCTCGTGAAAAGACGATGCGAGAATATCTGAAGCGCAAGCGGATTTATTCATCTGATTATTTTCAGGTTGGTGAATTCCGCGTGGAAGATGGCAGAAAGAATATGCTAAAGGTACTGGAGCAGCTAGATAAAAACGAGCGTCCAACGGCTTTCATTGCGGCAAACGATGCGATTGCGATCGGCTGCCTGAAGGCTCTATATGAAAAAAATATTAAAGTCCCTGAAGACATGAGTCTTATCGGCTTTAACGATATCTCTACAGCAAAATACATTACACCATCCCTGACTACAGTTAAGGTGTATACCGAAGAAATGGGTAGCAGCGGGATACAGCTGCTGCATGAACGGATACAGGATGGACGTGATGTTACGAAGACTGTCATCACCTCAACGAAACTGATTGTCCGGGAGAGTACGTAACGAGTATTGACTATGTGAATTAGAAAAGACCTGCTCATTAGGAAGCAGGTCTTTTCTGATAGATGGAAATGGGTTATCGTTTATTTAGAATAGCAAAGGCATCATCTTGTGGAGTATAGCCCAATTTTACTCGTGCAGAATCGATATCCAGTCTCGGGAAGGCATTGTTGGATACCCCGTTGACCAGCAGATAGGGTTCCTCCAGTTCAGCTTTCAGACAGCAGTCGATCAGATGGTTCATATCACGAGCCGAGAAGTACATGCCCATTGAATAAAAGTCTGCATCAGGATCCAGCTCACTTTCATCATCTTTGTAATCCCCAATTCGAATCCCAACCGACTCGATCCCTTTTTTATAGGCATAATAACTGGCCAGTGCTTCGAGATAGGCTTTGGATACGCCATACAAGTCATCGGGCCTGACCTGGTCCGTTGTTTTTACCTGAACGTTGTGCGGATAGGCATCACTTGCATGAATCGAACTAGCAAAAATAATTCGTTTCAAAGAAGAAGATTTCTCAGCCTGTTTATATAAATTCTGAGGAAGCACATAGTTCAGATCCACTAGTTCATCATAAAAATCTGCGTCCGGATTAGGGTTTCCTGCCAGTTGAATCACATATTCAACACCGTCCAGTGCATCCTCCCACTTGTCGATCTTGGACAAGTCAGCTTCTACTAGCTTAGCCCCGTCTTTCAGTTCTTCAGGAAAATCAGAAAAATCGATGTCCGCCAGTACTAGATCATGCGACTCTTTTAAATGTTTTGTCAGGTTCGTTCCAATCAGACCTGTTGCACCTGTAATCAGTATTTTGCTCATATTTAATCTCCTCCCAGTTCGTGTAGGATATAAGTAAATCCAGCCTCAGTCATTGAGAACCGAAGCTGGACAAGAATTTTAATCGGCAACAATCAGTCTCTGTTGCGGTCTTCCTTAGCGTCCCCGACTGCATCATGAACATGTCCTTTAGCTTTCTGAGCTTTTCCTTCGGCCTGCTTTCCTTTGTCGTCAATCGCATCACCAAAAGAGTCCTTTATTCCACCTACTGCTTTATCCTTAGCTCCTTTAGCCTTATGTTTCAAACTGTCTTTATTTTCATCCATCTGTTTCTCCACCTTTCAATTAAGATAATCTTTCACATTTCAATTTTATTGTAAGGACTATGTACAAATAATTCAAAAGAAACGATTTGTCACATACTGATTCGTTTCTCAAGACAGATAAAATATGCTAAACTAAATTTAAATAGATAGGGATTGAGGAGCTGTAGCATGAAAACTCTCGGGATTGATACGTCCAACCAGGTCATGTCTGTTGCATTGACTGATGGAACTGAACTGGTTTTGGAAAAGACAGTAAATATTAAAAGAAATCATAGTGTTCAACTGATGCCGGCCATAGAAGAGCTGGTCAGCGAAGCAGGATGGAAACCAAAGGACATTGAACGAGTGGTCGTCGCCAGAGGCCCGGGTTCATATACAGGAGTAAGAATAGGAGTGACCGTCGCAAAGACACTGGCTTATAGTCTGAATGCCGAGCTCGTTGGTCTTTCCAGTCTGCATATTCTGGCAGGGAATGGTGAGAGAGTTCCCGACAGCTTTATCGTTCCTGTATTCGATGCAAGAAGAGGAAACATCTATACAGGGCTATATAAATATGAAAACACTGGGTTCTCTGCAGTAGAAAACGACACTCATATATCTGCGGAAACCTGGGCTGCCTATCTGAGTACGCTGGAAGGAACGGTACAGCTGGTCGGACAGGATGCTGCCCGTCATTTTGAAACATTCAAGTCAAAGCTTGGCGACCGTCTCATTACACTCCCCTCCAGTCGTCACTATCCTAGAGCGAGTGTAGCAATTGAACTCGGCCAATATCATCAACCTGAACCGGCCCATTTATTTGAACCCGAATACCTGAAACGCGCTGAAGCCGAACAAAACTGGATGGACGCCCATCCTGAACATGCCCAAGGAGGCGGGTGGATTGAGAAACTTTAAAGACTGGTTTTCCGACAGAGTTACAAAGACGACGACACGGACATTCGTTCCAATAGCTGCACGAATCAGACTGGATCAGCCTTTCTATCCACTTTCTGATGAACGGTTTTTAAGCAGCCGAATTGCAAAAGAAGAGGATGTCAACAGTATTCTCATGATTGAAAAAAGGTGCTACAACGGACAGACACCATGGAACAGGTCGGCGATCTTACACGAAATAAGGTACAATAAAAATGCTTTTTACATTGTAGTCTATGAAGAGGAAGAAGCCGTCGCGTTTGTTGGAGCCTGGGTCGTTGGACAGGAAGCACATATTACAAACATCGCAACTGTCCCTGATTATCAGAACAAAGGAATCGCGACGTATTTACTGAGAGAGATAATCAAGATCGCGGAAAAAGAAGAGATTTCAGAGGTTACTCTGGAAGTAAGAGTCTCTAATGAGACAGCACAGAGTCTTTATACCACGCTTGGATTTGAAAAAGGTCGAATAAAGAAAAATTACTATGCTAACGATCATGAAGATGCGCTGGAAATGAGCTTTAGAATCAAGCAGTTAACAGATTAACAGAAATAGAAAGAGGCACCGCTTATGAAAAACAGAAAGGTCAGGGTCCGTCTTTATCAGCCAGATGAAGAATTGGGGCATGACTTCTATAGACTAGCAGAAGAGGCATTTGCCCATGGGTCACCTTGGACAGAAGAAGAGTATGAACAAACTGTAACCCGATCTGACCTGACATTTTTCATAGCGGAAATTGAGGAACAGCCAGTGGGTTATGTCGGTGGGAAGATTATTCTTGATGAAGCTGAAGTTTACTCTATTGCAGTAGAACCAGCCTTTCAGAATCAGAGAGTAGCATCTCAATTGATTGAAGCCTATAAAACACACTGCCGCGCAAATGGGGTTAAGATTCTTTTTCTCGAAGTCAGAGAATCTAATTTTACAGCCCGGAATTTTTATGTCGCCCATCAGTTCAAGGAAATCTCCAGGAGAAAAGGATACTATAATGAACCTGAAGAAGATGCAATAATTATGATATGTGATATTAGAAAGAAGGAAAAAGATGACGAATAAGCTGATATTAGCTATTGAAACAAGTTGTGACGAAACGAGTGCAGCAGTGATTAAGAATGGAGACACGATCCTGTCAAACATCGTCGCCTCACAAATTAAAAGCCATCAGCGCTTCGGAGGGGTCGTCCCGGAAATTGCCAGCCGCCACCACGTGGAGCAGATTACGTTGATTATAGAAGAAGCAATGAAAGAGGCCGGCGTGTCTTATGCGGATCTTGATGCAGTAGCTGTAACAGAAGGCCCGGGACTGGTCGGTGCGCTGCTGATTGGTGTCAATGCAGCAAAAGCGATCGCGTTTGCTCATAACCTTCCACTGATTGCAGTCAACCATATTAAAGGACATATTTTTGCAAACCAGCTGGTATCCAGCCTGACTTTCCCTCTGTTGTCCCTGGTTGTGAGCGGGGGGCATACTGAGTTGATTTATATGTCTGGACCGGACTCATTTGAAATTGTTGGAGAAACACGTGATGATGCCGCAGGAGAAGCCTACGATAAAATTGGGCGGGTGATAGGTGTGCCATATCCTGGAGGCAAGCATATAGATGAAATGGCCCATCTGGGAGAAGATACCTATGACTTTCCCCGAGCGATGATTCAGGAAGACAATTACGATTTCAGTTTCAGCGGGCTGAAAAGCTCATTTATTAATACCGTCCATAATGCCCGACAAAAGGGAGAAGAAATGGACGCGAATGATCTGGCTGCAAGTTTTCAGTCGGCAGTAGTAGAGGTTCTAGTCGATAAGACAATACGAGCGGCGAAGGATAAAAAGGTAAAACAGCTTATTCTGGCCGGAGGTGTTGCGGCCAATAAAGGTCTGCGCACATCACTGGAAGAAGCTGTACGAAAGGAACTGCCAGGTGTCGAGCTGCTTATCCCACCTCTGAATTTATGTGGAGACAATGCGGCGATGATCGGCGCCGCAGCGTTCGTTCAGCTGGAAAAAGAGGAATATTCGGATTTTACGTTAAATGGACAGCCGGGCTTGTCAGTGTAACGATATCTGATTGGTACCGAGAAGCAATTTAATCAAAATGAATTTTGCACCGTTGAGTCAGCTGTTCTGACTCGACGGTTTTTTACTTATTTATTCTATTTTTAAGGGCTGCATAGGGAGTTTTTAATTAAGCAAATAAATTTTGCTACTTAGAGAAGGATATCTGAATGGATATGATCTACTTTAGTAGATGCATAACCAACTATTGTCCACTGGCTGAGATGTAGAGTTTGAATGGGCATTAAATGCCCGACAATCGCCCACTCGTTGAGTCAGCAGCACTTGAGTGGTCGCATTGACCAATAGACTAGCAATCCGTTGTCATAAATTAAAAATATCACCAGACTACTCTAGTTTGCTTAGTAAATTTCGGACTCCAGCACAGTTAGTACTCGTAGGGACAGAAAAAAGCAATGAGACCCCAACTTAAACAGATAGTCTCTCATTGCTTGTGTAATATGTGGCGTAAACAGCTCTAGCTTCACTCTTTTTTTCTTATGTCTTATTCATCAAAATCGTGTAGGGTCAGGCCTCTTGTTGGAACTGGAGTAGAAAATACGATCTGTGTATAGGTCTTACCGAACTGCTGCAGGTCGTTGATGAAATCATCCAGTTCTGTAGTTGTTGGATAGGATACTTTGATAAGCATCGAGAACTCGCCAGTTACACAGTTGCACTCCAGTACATTAGGCACATGTTCGATATAAGGGTAGAAATCCTTCTTCTGGTTCGGGCTTAAGTCAAGCTGAATGAATGCCTGTATATGATAGCCGAGTTTTTTTAAATTGACTCGAGTCATGTATTTATCGATAAATCCTTCTTTTTCCAGCTTAGCTATCCGATTAGAAATAGCAGGGGAGGAAAGATAGGTCTCGCTAGCTATTTCTTTTAAAGATGCGCGGGCGTTTTCCTGAAGAATCTGCAGTATTTTCAAATCCATTTGATCCATATTCGTATCCTCTTTTCTGCAGCTGAGACTAGTTAAGGTGTCTTTTTATTTGTTTTACAAGTTTTCCAATGTATCATGCAGTGTTTCCCATTCAATCAGCAGATTTTCCTGCTTACTGAAAAGGGTATCATTTTCCTTAGATAACCGTTCTGTTTTGGAACTGTCAGAAAAAGTTTCAGGCTGACTGAGTTCGTGCTGAATATTCAGCAGTGCAGCCTCCAAATCTTCGAGCTCCTTTTCGATTCGCTCAATTTCTCTAGTGAGTTTCCGCTCCTTTTTCTGACGCTCTTTCTGTGCTTCAAATGACAGTTTGGCGGTCTGATCGGAGGTGCTATCTAAAGAGTGAGAACCAGTCGTGTCAGTAAGGTCACTTGAAGAATCGATGGACTCAATTGCCTCAAGTTCAGCCTTTTTCTGTAGGTAATAATCATAATCCCCCAGATAAAGTGTAGCCCCATCTTCTGACAGCTCAATGACTTTTGTAGCCAGCCTGTTGATGAAGTAACGGTCATGAGAGACGAACAGCAATGTGCCTTCAAAATCGATCAGAGCATTCTCAAGTACTTCCTTTGAATCAATGTCCAAGTGGTTAGTCGGCTCATCAAGTAAGAGCGTATTGTTTTTTTCGAGAGCCAGTTTTGCCAGAGCAACTCTGGCTTTCTCGCCACCGCTTAAAGAAAAAATGGATTTATCGACGTCTTCCCCACTGAATAGAAAGGAGCCCAGCAAGGTTCGCACAGATTGCTCAGACAGCAGTGGATGGTCATCCCAGACCTCATCCAGTACAGACTTCTTGTCATTTAAAGTCGTCTGTTCTTGATCGTAATACCCCATATCGACTTTCGTTCCATACTTGATCTCTCCACTGATCGACGGAATCAGTTTATAAAGTGTCTTCAGGAGAGTAGTTTTACCTACCCCGTTAGGACCTACCACTGCAATGGAATCTTCCTTGCGGATATCGAGATTGATATGTTCGGACAATGGAATCGAATCGTATCCGATTGCCAGATCAGCCGTCTGAAGCACAACCTGACCAGAAGTCCGTTCGGGAATGAACTGGAAATGCGCACTTTTTTCATCACCTTGAGGCTTGTCCAGTGGATCCATCTTTTCGAGCTGCTTCCTTCTGGCCTGGGCTCTTTTCGTTGTAGAGGCACGGACCAGGTTGCGGTTCACAAAGTCTTCCAGTTTAGCCATTTTCTTCTGCTGCTTCTCGAAGACTTTCCATTCACGCTTGATTTTTTCAGCTTTCTGTTTCAGATAATTTGAATAGTTTCCCGGGTAATTTTCTACAGAGCCCCGGCTGACTTCGTATATATTTTTGACGACTTTATCCAGAAAATACCGATCATGGGAAACAATGAGAAGAGCCTTGGAATAATTCTGGAGGTAACTTTCCAGCCATGATAATGTGTCTATATCCAAATGGTTGGTCGGCTCATCTAAAATAAGCAGATCCTTTTTCTCAAGAAGGAGTTTGGCCAGCGCCAGTCGGGTTTTCTGCCCCCCTGATAAATTCGATATAGGGGTATCGTAATCTTCCGGATAATATCTAAAGCCGTGAAGTACTGAACGGATCTCGCTTTCGATGCCATACCCGTTATGTTCCCTGAATGACTGCTGCAGGAAATCATACCTGGACAGGAGATCTGTATAGGTGTCTGACTGTTTGTCGAGAGATTCATCACTCAACTGCTGCTCGATAGCATGCATCTCTCTTTCGATCTGCTTGATGGGTTCAGTCAGTTTTTCCATCTCTTCCCAGATAGTCAGGTCAGATTCCAGACCGGTGTGCTGGTCAAGGTAGCCGATGGTGCAGTCTTTTTTCCTATGAACAAACCCTTCATCCGGTTCTTCTCTTCCGGAAAGGATATTGAGAAGGGTCGTTTTACCGGCACCGTTTCTGCCCACCAGACCAATTCGGGCATTTTCCTTTATTTCCATGCTTACATTATCGAAAAGAGTTTCAGAACCGAAATGTCTTGCTATTTTTTGCGTGTGTAAAAGTATCATATTATTCCTCATTTTCTAACCTAGTCATCTGTCAATATCTAACAGTTTAGCATACAGGAGGAGGAATAGACTAGTCTAATTGAAAAAACTGCAAGGTTCAGAAATAGGACGATTTTAGGCTTGTTCCTTTTTTTACAATCTCCAAAACTTGTTCAATAATAAACGATTTAATAATGAATTTTATTGAAATCTTTAACAAATTTAAACCCTATATGCTTTATTTTACAGGGATTAGTGGTATAATATAAAATGGTATCTCATGTAAGTTTGTGAATACACAAGGTAAGATAAGATATCCCTTTGGAAAAGTTTGATAAGATCCAGAGAAGCTGTTTATTAAATGAATTGAGACGAGGAGAATGACAATGGCTGATAAGAAAATCCCGAAAGCTACTGCACGCAGACTGCCATTATACTACCGCTACTTGCGTTTCCTACACGAGGCAGGTAAAGAACGTGTGTCATCAGCTAAATTAAGTGAAGCAGTTAAAGTGGATAGTGCAACGATCAGACGCGATTTCTCGTATTTCGGTGCTTTAGGTAAAAGAGGCTACGGGTACGATGTAGAAGCTTTAATGAATTTTTTCAGTAAAACACTGAACCAGGACCGCTTGACCAATGTTGCATTGATTGGTGTGGGTAACCTTGGACAAGCCTTATTAAACTACAATTTTCGCAGAAACAACAATATCCGTATCAGTGCCGGATTTGATGTAAAAGATGACCTGATTGGAACGATCCACCAGGGCGTGCCTATCTATGACATCAATGAAATGGTCGATCAGCTTGAAATGCAGCAGATCGATGTAGCGATTTTAACAGTACCTTCTGAAATAGCCCAGGAGATGGCGGATAAGCTGGTAAAAGGTGGAGTCAGAGGTATTATGAACTTCACCCCAATACGTGTGACTGTACCGAAAGAAGTCAGAGTACACAACGTTGACCTGACCAATGAACTGCAAACGCTGATATACTTCATCAATTACTATCAGGACTTTGATCAGAATGCTGAACCTGAAGAAGATGACAATCCTTTAAATGACCTATTTTACAATGATTAAAAAAAGATCTTCAAAGCAGACCTTGATCTGGTCCGTAAGCTTTGAAGATCTTTTTTATTTGCTGTTATTTTTGCTTTTTTTAATACGTAGATATGCTGCAGCCATCCTCGTACCCTGAACAAAGTCTTTTGTAGCGAAGAGAGCAAACAAGAAGGAGAAGAATCCCCATCCACTGCTGGCGACTGAATCGATCGTAAAGAACATGAACAGCAGGAAGAATATATACTTAAAGGCAATCTGAAACATGATTTGTTTTTCTGTCATTATAAATCCTTTCTAAACTACTTGTTTTTTAAGAAAAGTACAAGTTGATCAGCACAGCTGCCACATTCATTAGACAATGTGCCAGAATTGGTGTCCATATGTTTTTAGTCTTGAAGTAAAGCCAGGCAAAAACCAGTCCCATTGATGAGTACACTAGGAGCAGACCGTCAAAGTGAATGAATGCAAAGAGCAGTGAACTGATGACTGCAGCTCCGATGCCGCCAATCCGATCAATCAGAAGACCAAACATTGCCTTTCTGAAAACAAATTCTTCCATTACTGGCCCTGCTATTCCAACTAGGAGAAGAAACAACGGATAATTTCTGACGACTTCCATTATAAACTGAGTGTTTTCTGACTCCATAGAAGAGCCTAGAAAGTTTACTTCTATAATGCTTGCGAAAGTCTGCACGACTATTGCAATAAACATCCCTATCAGTCCCCATAGAAGAATACTGGCGGTATTATTACTGAATCGTTCTTCAAACTCAAACTTCATCTGCTGTCTTCTTTCGATCACGATCATACCGATGGCACCTAATGAAAACAGGACCATGGATGGAAGGAGAAATCCGACAATCCCTGTATCTTCTGGTAAGAAAAGAGGGATCACAGCAGAAACAAGCTGTACGGCAAGAAACAGGCTGATCATGTTAATAGCCGCTTTTTTATTAATATCATTAACTGACATGTTGTTCATCCTTTAATTGGTATTCCCACAATATATAGTAATTTAACACAAAAACCAGCCGTTTTCCACCGGGTAAATTTTTCAAAAAAAATTAAAGTTAGGACTTGCAAGAAATCACAGTTTTGAATATACTAGGTAATGTAGTTAGCACTCGGAGGTCGAGAGTGCTAACACTCACATCTCACTATATCTTTAGTGAAAAATTAAAACTACTATTTTGGAGGGATTGCATCATGTTAAAACCTTTAGGAAATCGTGTACTTCTTGAAGTGAAGAAAGAAGAAGAGAAAACTGCAAGCGGATTAGTTTTACCTGATTCAGCAAAAGAGAAGCCGCAGTCAGCAGTGGTTGTAGCTGTTGGAGACGGAAAACTTCTTGATAACGGAAGCCGAGCTGACGTATCAGTTTCTGTCGGCGATCAGGTTATCTTTGAAAAGTATGCCGGTTCTGAAATCAAGTATGAAGGAACCGATTATCTAGTAGTTAAAGATACAGACATTATTGCAATCGTTGACTAATTTGAACCACTGATTCATTAAAAAAAATAATATTGAAGGAGCGATTATTACCATGGCTAAAGAAATCAAATTTTCTGAAAATGCACGTGCAGCAATGCTGCGTGGCGTAGATAAACTAGCGGATACAGTTAAAGTGACATTGGGACCAAAAGGTAGAAATGTTATCTTGGACAAATCTTTCGGCGCACCTCAAATCACTAATGATGGGGTGACCATCGCAAAGGAAATTGAACTGGATGACAAATTCGAAAATATGGGTGCTCAGCTTGTTGCTGAAGTAGCAAGCAAAACAAACGATATCGCAGGTGACGGAACAACTACTGCGACTGTTCTAACCCAGGCAATCGTCAATGAAGGAATGAAAAACGTGACTGCAGGCGCTAACCCTGTAGGCATCCGTCGCGGAATCGAACTGGCAACTAAAAAAGCAGTCGAAGCTCTACATGACATCTCTACTAAAGTAGAAGACAAAGAGTCTATCGCGCAAATTGCTGCAATCTCATCTGGCGACGAAGAGATCGGTAAGCTGCTTGCAGATGCGATGGAACGTGTGGGAAGCGACGGCGTTATCACAATAGAGGAATCTCAAGGAATTGAAACTGAACTGGATGTTGTTGAAGGAATGCAGTTCGATCGCGGCTACCTGTCTCAGTACATGGTAACGGATAACGAGAAAATGGAAGCAAACTTGGATAATCCTTACATTCTGATTACAGACAAGAAGATTTCTTCAGTACAGGAAATCCTTCCTGTTCTTGAAAATATCATGCAGCAGAATCGTCCACTTCTGATCATTGCAGACGATATCGAAGGAGAAGCACTGCCTACACTTGTATTGAACAAGATTCGCGGAACGCTTAACGTTGTAGCTGTTAAAGCGCCGGGATTCGGTGACCGTCGTAAAGGTATGCTGGAAGACATCGCTATTTTGACAAACGGAACAGTCATCACAAGTGATCTTGGGCTGGACCTTAAAGATGTGACGATCGATCAGCTGGGTACTGCAGGAAAAGTTGTTGTAACTAAAGACCACACAACTGTTGTTGAAGGTGCTGGCGAAAAAGAGAACATCGAACAGCGTGTGGCGATGCTTCGTGCTCAAGCTGAAGAAACAAACTCTGAATTCGACCGTGAAAAACTGCAGGAACGCATTGCTAAAATGGCAGGCGGCGTTGCAGTCATTAAAGTCGGAGCAGCGACTGAAACTGAAATTAAAGAACGTAAACTGCGTATCGAAGATGCATTGAATGCTGCACGTGCTGCAGTTGAAGAAGGTGTCATCGCCGGTGGTGGAACAGCTTATATCAACATTCTGGATAAACTGGAAACGATCGATCTTGAAGGTGACGAAGCAACTGGTGTGAAAATCGTCCTTCGTGCACTGGAAGAACCTGTTCGTCAGATCGCTTCAAATGCTGGTCTGGACGGAAGTGTTATTGTTGAACGTCTGAAACACGTTGAGCCTGGCATTGGATTCAATGCAGCAACAGGCGAAATGGTCAACATGGTACAAGCGGGTATCATCGACCCAACTAAAGTAACCCGTTCAGCGTTACAAAATGCAGCATCTGTTTCAGCGCTATTACTAACGACTGAAGCTGCTGTAGCAGAAATCCCATCTGAAAATGATGGACCTGCTGGTGGAATGGGTCCAAGCGGAATGGGCGGCATGATGTAAGTAAAGTCAATAATCTGCTGTCGTGTCATCAGACACATAATGAAAGCCCAGAAAGCAGGAAAAGCTTGAGAGTATCTCTCTGCTTTTCCTGCTTTTTTTTGCAGTACTCTTATAAGCAGTATTCACTATAGGAACGTTTAAACTTTGAGATTTGAATGACTCCCCTTGAGCTGGTACGTTAGATTGGCGCTTGTCTCATGAAGCTCTGACCTAATGAAAAGACCATTTCGATCAGACCGGATAGACCTGTTACTGCGATCCGCTTAAGTGAACTACCCACCACTTAAATCCTTTGGATTTTGAAGTGGGAGCTTCCTACGAACTCCATTCTTGTTTGCACAAAATTCATGCAGACAGAGGAATCGGATATGGGTAGGCTCAAAAGGCAGTCCCTGCCTCATAGGTTTTCTTTTCCTTGGCTAATGCCAAGGAATACTTAGTAGGCTTGGTTATCGCCTAAGTATAGACTTGGTTTTCGTCTACACAAGAAGTATACCAAATGAAACGGAAGTTCGCGACTTCAAGCTATCGCTTGACCGAAATTCATCTCCCACTTTCACTGGTGCTTCGTACCCATACGTTTAGAAGTGGGAGACTTCTTTCGGAATTACGTTAAAGTCTGAATTAGTCTGATTATATGATAAGATAGTAAAATAATTTACATGAGTATACGGGGAGATTTGTTATGAATGAGAAGACAGTTTCTATAGTTGGATTAGGGGCTCTGGGTGTGTTGTATGGACAGCACTTGTCAGAAGCTTTGGGAAAAGATCGTGTAAGAGTGATGGTAAATGAAGGAAGAAAGAAAAAATATGAAAGTGGCGGAGTGACATTAAACGGTGTCCCGTGTGATTTCAATTACGTTTTAGAATCCGAAAAGAGTACACCTGCAGATCTGATCATAGTCTGCACGAAATCGCTGGCACTTGACAGCGCACTGGAATCTATGAAAAATCAAGTAGGAGAAGAGTCTACAATCCTATCGTTAATCAATGGAATTTCCAGCGAGGGTATTCTTGGGTGTGAGTTTGGTCATGAAAAAATTATTCCTACGGTAGCGATAGGAATGGATGCAACACGAGATGGTCAGGATGTCCGGTCCAAAGTAAAAGGCTGGCTCCAGATTGGAGTGGACAGTCCAGATAAACAGAAAAGACTGGATGCAGTTAAGTCGATCTTTGAGGAAGCTCAGTTTCCTTATGCAGTCGAGGAAAATATTACTTTAAAAATTTGGGAGAAGTTCATGATGAACGTTGGCGTAAACCAGGTGGTCATGGTCAACCAATCGAATTTTGGTGGTGTTCAAACAGGCGGGGAATATCATGATCAGGCGAGATCCGCCATGGAGGAAGTAGTAAAGATTGCTCAAGCAGAGGGGGTCAGTCTGGAGCACGAACATGTACAAAAGGCTTTCGACATTATAGACACCGTAGATTCGGATGGCATGCCCTCAATGAGACAGGATGGCCTGGCCAAGCGTCTATCAGAAGTGGAGCTGTTTTCAGGAACTATTCTGAAAAAGGCCGAAGAGTCTGATCTGGATTGTCCAGTCAATCGTTATTTATATGAAGAAGTTCAGAAAATCGAAGCGGAGTACTAATGAGGAGGAAACAGTGTGAAGGTCAGTGCGATTCAAATGGATGTAGCATTTAATGATCCTGATAAAAACAGGGACAGAATCAGTAAGTTGATTGAAGAAGCTGTGGAGTCTAGTAAGCCGGGTACCATCGTTCTTCCCGAAATGTGGAATGTATCATTCTTTCCTGACAATATGAGTGCTACTGCAGACGAGGAAGGGCATGACACCCAAAGTTTTCTGAGTAAATTGGCACGCAAGTATCAAATCAACATCGTCGGTGGCTCAGTTGCTGTCAAGAAAGATGGCGGCTACTACAACACAAGTTACAGCTTTGACAGGGAAGGGACTTTGGTGCATGCGTACGATAAAGTCCATCTCTTTTCACCTGCAGATGAGCATACTGTATTTGAATCAGGAAACAAGCTAGGTATCTTTGAATTGGATGGTGTAACAATAGGCGTTGCGACTTGTTATGATTTAAGGTTTGTAGAGTGGATAAGAATGATGGCTTTAAAAGAGGTAGAAATCTTATTTGTTCCTGCAGCCTGGCCCCACCCGAGATCAGAAGTTTGGCAGGCACTGCTTAAAGCTAGGGCAATCGAAAACCAGTTTTTTGTTGTGGGTGTAAATAGTGTCGGAAAAACAGATCAACTGTCGTTCTGCGGACACTCAACTATATATGATCCACTAGGACAAGTGCTGGCTGGCTCAGGAGAAGATGAATTAATACTGACAGCTGATCTTGATTTGTCACAACTGCGTACGGTACGGGATGATATTGGGGTCTTCAGAGACAGACGCCCTGATTTATATAAATAAGGCGGAAGCTGACTAGGCGCCAGCTGAAAGCATTGTAAGTAATGAGCAGTTATCGTTAAGGCGGATTCTTGGTGCTTTCACTTTATAATGCTTTTGGAACCAACTGAGTGTGTGAAATCTTGTCGAGTGCATTGTAAGACGGGGCTTAGAACCAACCCAATGAAGAAAACTTACCGAGTCACCCACCCCATTCATCTAAACCAAAAATCAGAGCTCTAAAAAGGAAAAAACCGTTGAGCCACGGACAAATCATCCAGGACTCGACGGTTTTTTTATATTAGATAAGATTCTCTCCAGTCGTAAGTCATAATTCTTTAGAGAACAATTAACGTTGGGTTCCAAACAACTGTGTGGCGTAAAGATATTCACCATCATAGTGTACCCCGACTCCAATTTCTTCAAAATCAGGACGGATCATATTCTCATAGTGTCCTTCACTTTCGACCCAGCCGTTAAAGATCAGTTCAGCCATTTCTTCATCACTCAGATAATGAGTGGCCATACCTAAGTTTTCACCGGCGACTCTGTAAGGGTAGTGAATGCCTTCCTCATCGAACACGGCAAACGCATCAGACCCGTCTGGTCGTGTATGAGAAAACAGTTCCTCTGTTTCGATTGCTCGAATGGTAGCTGCTGATCGAAGCATATCATTGCTGGTCAGAGTTCCGACTCCCTGCTCATCACGAAGTTCATTGACTAGACGGATGATAGTATTCTCGATAAGGTCCACATCGATATCATCAGCTTGATCACTGGAAACGGAAGGAGCTTCCAGTTCTTCGTCGTTAGAACTGGAAGAGGGTAGAGTAAATGAATTATTTATAAAAGGGGTCTGGTCAAATGACAGATCAAGGCGGTCAAAGTCTCCTGATGACGGAAGATAGCTGACGATGGTGTTCATCCAGTTTCCGACGGTCGTTCCATTAAGAATACCGGATGTGCCCAGCCAGAAGCCTACGATCAAGGTTATAGTCAGTACAAGCAGTTTTCTGATAAATGTCATAGTTTTCAACCTTTCTAGTCTAAAAGTATTGTATCAGAAAGCCAATTAACTAAAAAGAAAAAGTGTTTGATTTATTTATGAAAAAGCTGATGTTATTTGTTTCATTTTACTCAAGGTGTTTTGTATAATAGAAAAGTTACTTACAGAAGGTTAGTTATATGAAAATAGGAGCGTAGCGACCATGAAAAATATGAGTTCTGAACAAATGGGTACCATGCCCATAAATAAATTAGTCCTGACCTTGTCTCTTCCAATGATGCTGTCAATGTTTGTACAATCCCTTTATAGTGCAATAGACAGCATGTTTGTTGCACAAATTAGTGAAGAAGCGCTAGCCGCTCTGTCACTTGCTTTTCCTGTGCAGATGCTGATGATTGCAATACAGATCGGCTCAGCTGTTGGGATGAATGCTGAACTGTCCAGACGTCTGGGAGAAGGGAAAAGAGGATTAGCAAGCGCAGCGGCTAACAATGGAGTGTTTCTGTCTTTCTTCCATTACTTTATATTCTTCATTTTTGGTCTGTTTCTAGTCCGTCCATTTTTTGAAATGCAGACGGATAACGCGCAAATTATCGAGTATGGGATAGAGTACACATTTATTATTACTACTCTGTCGATCGGGAAGACGATGCAGATTATGTATGAACGAATCCTTCAGTCAACTGGACGGACATTTTATACTATGATTACCCAAGGGTCGGGGGCTATCTTGAACATTATTCTGGACCCTATACTAATTTTTGGACTGCTGGGTATGCCGGCTATGGGTGTGAGAGGTGCAGCCATTGCTACGGTTATCTCTCAAATGATTTCTGCGCTGATGGCGTTTATCATAAATGCCAAAGTAAACTCAGATGTGGATATGGAATATAGATGGTTTCGTCCTGATTTCAGCGTGATCAAGCGCATCTATTCAATTGGTGTCCCATCAATGGTAATGACCTCGATTACGTCAGTTGTTACTTTGATTTTCAACAATATTCTTCTGCAGTTCACATCTACAGCAGCCGCAGTTTATGGGGTCTATATACGAGTCCAAGGCTTTGCTTTTATGCCGGTCTTCGGTTTGAATAACGGGATGATCCCTATCGTTTCATATAACTTTGGAGCTAAGAATAAAGAACGTCTGACTCAGGCTATTAGGGTATCCATAATGTATGGGATAGGAATCATGCTGCTTGGCACCTTAATTATTCAAGTCTTTCCTGACCAGCTGCTGGCATTATTTAATGCCTCTGGAGAAATGCTTGAGATCGGACGAGCAGCGCTGCGCATCATCAGCTTAAGTTTTGTGTTTGCGGGTGTCAGCATCATGCTTGCCTCAGTCTTTCAGGCATTGGGCAATCCGATGTACAGTCTATGGATACAGGTCATCCGTCAGTTCATTGTCCTTGTACCCGTTGCCTATGCTCTGTCCTTAACAGGAGACGTTAATGCTGTATGGTGGTCAAAACTTATTTCAGAAAGCGTAACGATCGTACTGGCTTTAGTCACCATGCGCTATATTTACAATAAGAAAATTGAGTCATTGGACGATCTGGACCTCGAATCTGGAAGACGGCCTCTGAAGAAACAGGTCGCAACAGACAATCGATAACATAATTGGTCAACCCGTTACTAGTGAAATGGAGCTGCCGCAGGAAGGTTTCCTTTCTGATGGATTCTCTGGTTCAGTATAGAAGGGTTTTTCTATTGCCTGAAAAGCGGAGTACAAGAAAAGAAGGATTTGCTAAAATCAGATAGCCTCAGATCCAGTCAGACAATAAGGAAAAACTATCAAGAATTTGATTAAATCTTTCTCTTTAGTTTATAAAAAATCGTCAGTCAAACCCCTCTACACCAGTATTTTCATTCCTCCGATAGCTAATGATCGATTTTTCACTCTTCTTTTTGTTAAACTGATAGAGAGTTCTCATGAAAATTTCATAAAACAATGAGCACAAAAGGAGAAGATGAAATGATTCCAAAGATTATACATTACGCATGGTTCGGGGGAAATGAGCTGGGTCCGCTGGAAGAGAAGTGTCTGGCTAGCTGGAAACGTTATTGTCCAGACTGGGAAATCAAGAGGTGGGACGAATCAAATTTCAACCCTGAGGATCACGGGATTTACACACAGCAGGCTTATGAAAGAGAAGAATGGGCATTTGTTTCTGATGTAGCCCGTTTACATGCCTTGAGAGAATACGGTGGGGTCTACTGTGACACGGATATGGAACTGATCAAGCCAATCGACAAATTTCGAAAGTTTCCTGCTTTCTTCAGTTTTGAAATTGAAACTGAGATCTCAACCGGAATCATTGGAGCAGAACCGCATCATCCATTTATAGAAGAACTCTACGATGATTATGACGGGAGAGAATTCATTCTTCCTGACGGATCGCGAGATGATAAGACGAACGTCATCCGTATTACAGAAATCATGACGGAACGCGGACTGAAGCCTGACAATACCTATCAGGAAGTTGAAGGATGCACCATCTTTCCTAGAGAATATTTCTCTCCTAAAGATTACTGGACCAGAGAAATCGATTCTACAAAAAACACACACGGCATCCATCAGTTTACTGGAAGCTGGTTATAATAAGAAAGCGAGCCGGGACCTTGGAGTTCCGGTTCTTTTTTCTGTAATCCGGTCAAACGGGTACACACCCTCTTCCTTAAAGAGTATAATGAATACTGACGAAGTGAAGATCAGAATGAAGTCAGGAGTTGTAAATATGAAATGGTTTAAAAACGGACAGATTTATTTGAGTGAATCGACTTTTGCAGAGAGCATGGTCATAGAAGGCAATACGATCAAAAAGGTTGGGAGCAACGAATCATGTGAGGTTTTTTTAAAAGGTGAAGAAGTCATCGATCTTGGAGGGAGAACGGTAATTCCGGGTCTGAATGATTCGCATCTGCACTTTCTCATGACTGCCGAATTTTTGTCCCTTCTTCCTATAACCGGTGTGACTTCAATGAAAGAACTGATCGATCGCTGCAGAGTTTACATAGAGGACCAGCAGATGACTAAAGAAGATGTCTTATATTCAGAGGGATGGAATCACACTTTGTTTACTGATGACAAGCGGATTCCTGACAGACATGATCTGGATCAGGCCTCTTCAAGCGTGCCGATCGTTCTGGTCAGAGTGGACCGTCATGTCATGAGTCTGAACACGGCCGCACTTAAGGCTTTCAATATTACAAAGCACAGTCAGTTAGAAACTGGTGGGGAGATTCTCAAAGATACCGACGGACTGCCTACTGGTATACTGACTGAAGGGGCTCTGGATCTGGTTAAAGCTCAGCTGCCTGCGAGAACCAGAGAAGAGAAAAAAGAAGCAATCAGACAGACGATGAAGCTGGCTAACCAGTACGGCATTACATCGATGCACACTAACGACGCTAAAGATGATACTGTAGAAGAGACATTATCTTTATATGAAGAACTTGAGCAGGAAAAGGCGCTGACCGTACGCTTTTATCAGCAGATTTGGTTCAACAATGGCAAATACCTGCCTGACTTTCTAAAAAGGGATTACCCTTTCCGAAAAGGAAGCGACTGGAACCGTATCGGACCGATCAAGTTTTTCATAGACGGAACATTAGGATCCAGAACCGCTGCATTAAGAGAAGCCTACTCAGATGATCAGTCAACTAAAGGAATCTTGACGAAATCACAAGACACCTTGTCTGATGAAGTGAAAACAGCTGTCGACCACGGGTATCAAGTGATTATTCATGGGATAGGGGATCAGGGTATAGAGACGATCCTCAATGCATACGATGCGGCCCTTGATGGCAAAGACAATGACTTGCGTTTGGGGATTAATCATATGCAGATCACTGGACTGGATCTGATCGACAGGGTGGCTGATAAAGGATATTTGACTTACGTTCAGCCGATTTTTCTGGAAGATGATATTCCTATCCTGTTTGATCGAGTGGGTGAGGAGCGAGCGAAGACATCTTACTTATTTAAAACAATGAAGGATAAAGGGGTTCATCAGTCATTCAGCAGCGATGCACCGATCGTTTCATTCGATCCATTTGAAAATATTCAGTGTGCAGTTACACGAAACAGACTGAATGAGTCGCTTGAGAAAGCCTATCTTCCTAACGAAGCGATGTCTATCTATGAGGCAGTCGATGCCTACACTTATGAAAGTGCCTATGCGAGCTTTGATGAGGATGTAAAGGGACGAATTAAAGAGGGGTTTCTGGCAGACTTTGCTATACTGAATCAGGATATTTTTTCAGTTACTCCTTCTGAGATCAAGAATATAACGGTGCATTCCACTTATGTAGATGGAATAAAAGTGTATGAGGAGGACAAGGGATGATCAATGAGCTAATCACTAAAGTGCGTTTGAAAAATTTTATGCTTATCATAATAGGCTCAGTTTTATATGCGACCAGTGTGAACGTCTTTACTGTACCAAACGATTTGGCTGAAGGAGGCCTGACTGGGTTTTCTCTGATCCTTTTTTATCTTATCGATATCCCACCATCTTATACGATTTTTATTATCAACATGTTCATACTGGCTGTTGGATATAAGTTTCTTGACAAAAAAACGCTCCATTATACTCTCGTAGCCAATGCGATCATTTCGGTTATGCTCCTCGTGGTCACAGGTTATCAGTTCATTCCTGAAACGACTTTGCTAGCCCCAATCGGTTCAGGCATTTTTATGGGTGCAGGTATTGGCCTGATTATGCTGGGTCACGGGACAACAGCAGGCAGTGATATTATTGCCAAGTTGATGGAGAAATATCTCGGGATAAATATACCAACTGGTCTTTTGATGATCGATGTGTTTATCGTCCTGCCCAGTGCATTTGTCATTGGTGCAGAGAATGCGTTTCTCACATTGATCAACCTCTACATTCAAAGTAAGGTCATTGACTTTATTCTAGAAGGGTTGAATCCGAGAAAATCCTTCTTTATTATATCTAAAAAGCATCTAGAGATTGCCGAAGCCATCGAAAACCAGCTCGGGCGAGGCATTACCATATTGGATGGACGTGGCTACTACACTAAGGAGAAGAAAGACATTCTTTATATCATCATCAGTCGACGGGAAGTTCTTCCAATTAAGCGTATCGTAGAGGCTATCGATCCGAATGCCTTCATGACCATCTCACATGTTCAGGAAGTTACTGGAGAAGGTTTTTCCTATCTGGCTCAGGAAGTGCAGGCTGAACGGATCACAGAAGCGGAAGAAGAGTGGATCGAAGAACAAAGGGTTGCGAATGAAAGTGAATAGTTTATAATGATTATTACATGATAAAAACTATAAAGGAGTGTCGCGATGTCTGACCACCAGCTCGAAATTAGTAACATTTCATTTAAGACAGACAATCAGTCTATCCTGGAGTCGATTTCTTTTTCTGTCGAGAAAGGGGAAAGGGTAACGATAACAGGACCGTCCGGAGGAGGAAAGAGCACCTTATTAAAGATCATCGGGAACATCATCAATCCGACTGACGGAAAGGTTTTGTTCCATGGAAAGAACATACAGGAGACCAATCCTCTAAAGTATCGCCAGAAGGTCTCCTACTTTTTCCAGAACGCTTCGCTCTTCGATCAGACTGTCAGGGACAACCTGTCTTTTCCATATGACATCAGAGACGAAGAATTTGATGAAGAGAAAGCGAAAGATATGCTTGAACGCGTCAGCTTGAGTCGCTCCTACCTGGATAAGCCTATCAACGAACTCTCCGGTGGAGAAAAACAGCGTGTAGCTTTGATCAGAAACATGATGTATCTTCCGGAAGTTCTCTTACTTGATGAGGTGACCAGCTCGCTTGATGCTGAGAATAAGGAAATTATTCACGGGATACTGGACACTTTAAATAAAGAGAATGGCCTGACTACATTATCTGTCACCCATGATGAAAATGAGATCAGTCAGGCAGACAGAGTGATCACGATCATCGACGGCAGACTGGAGGACTCTAAATGAACGCTAATATGGAAATCAATAACTTTTCGCTGTTCCTTTCTACAGGTTTGCTGATCATCGCCATACTTATTGCATACAAAGAGAAGCTTGGACTCGGTAATGATATTTTTATTGCCGGCATACGAGCAGTTATCCAGCTGTTTATTATCGGCTATGTCCTGAGCTATGTAATTCAGCTTGATAATGTGCTTGTCACACTCGCTATGGTACTGTTCATCGTGTTCAACGCAGGCTTCAATGCTCATCAGAGAAGTGACGGGATTCCGCATTCCTTAACTATTTCACTTTTCTCCATATCGATAGGGACTGCAGTAACTCTGGTCCTTCTCGTTGTTTCCGGGGCAATTGAATGGCTGCCGTCCCAGATCGTTCCCATTACAGGAATGATTGCAAGTAATGCAATGGTCGCTATCGGATTGACTTTCCAGTCTCTGAACTCAAAATTCGCTGATCAGCGTCAGCAGGTTCTTGAAAAGCTGTCACTTGGAGCGAATGAAAAGCAGGCATCCATGAGCATTATTAGAGCCAGCGTGAAAACGGGGATGAGCCCATCGATCGACAGCACAAAGACAGTCGGACTGGTCAGTCTGCCTGGTATGATGTCCGGTCTGATATTTGCTGGAGTAGAACCGACAGAAGCCATCAGGTATCAGATCGTCGTTATGTTCATGATTATCGCAGTGACGAGTATCGCAAGCTTCAGTGCCAGCTACTTGGCATACAGACAGTTCTATAATGAGCAGAAACAGCTGACGTTATAAAATAATACAAGCTAATATATTTCAAAAACCGTCTTATTTGTCACATAATTGACACTAAGACGGTTTTTGAAATAGTCTCGTAAGGATGTAATGATAACAATACAGACTGACTAAAAGGAAGTAACAGATGGTCTAAACCCCTTTTCTTTTATAAAGTGCATGGTAAGATACATACAGTTATCCGGGCAAGACCTAGGGTAAATAGCAAAAAGACACTACAGACGAGACGTGTAGTAAATTATGAAAAGGGGTATAAACTTGTTTATACAAAAAAATCAATTAATCAAAGCCGGTATTACTTTCTCAGCTGCAGGACTATTATTCCTAGCTAACGAGTCTGAAGCCAGCGCAAATGAATTTACCAGTTCAAGCTGGGAGCCGACAACTGTATCGCAGATCGAACAGGAAATAGCGGCACAGAAAGAGAACCAGGGAAGCGACGATGTCCTTAAATATACCTTCCAGTGGGGAGACACAATGTGGGGCATATCTCAAGCTATAGATATTTCAGTAGATAAATTGGTAAACGTTAATGATATTGATAATCGTAGTCTGATTCATGTCGGATCTACTATTTATCTAAGTAGAGACCTGTCAGTCATTTCCGTACAAAATGGCGATGAAGAAGTTGTTAGTTTTGACGTGTCAAATGGCGATGCAGTTGAAACTGAGACACCTGAAGAAGTAGAAGAAGCAGCTGAAGGAAACGTAGTAGTAGAAGCTGTTGTAGAAGAAGCAGCTGAAGGAAACGTAGTAGAAGAAACTGTTGTAGAAGAAGCAGCTGAAGGAAACATAGTAGAAGAAGCTGTTGTAGAAGAAGCAGCTGAAGGAAACGTAGTAGAAGAAACTGTTGTAGAAGAACCAGCTGAAGAAGCAGTTGAGCAAACTCAACCAGCAGAAGAGTCAACAGCACAAACCTCTTCCTCAGAAAACGGCCGTTGGATGACTGTTGAGGCGACCGCATACTCTCGTAATCAGCCAGTATTGAGTAATTACACATTTACTGGAATTGACCTAAGAGAAAATTCACGTGTCATAGCTGTAGACCCTAATGTTATTCCTTTAGGATCAACAATCTATGTACCTGGCTACGGAGAATACATTGCAGGAGATACTGGTGGAGCAATCATTGGTAATCGAATCGATATTCACTTCGAAAGTCTAGATTCTGCAATTCAGTTCGGCAGACAGAGCATTGATGTACAAGTATTCGAATAAATTTCAACTTCTAAAAAGCTATAAGCGAATATTGAATTCGCTTATAGTTTTTTTGCAAAAAAAATGAATATTTTACCACTGTTTAACAAATGGCTGGTCAATGTAACAGAATGAGATGAAATTGTAAAAGCCTTTTCTTTTGAATTGCTATTCATTCATGATAGAGTATTTCTATAACATATTTCGGTTATTTATATTATCAAACCAAAGCAGGAATGTTCTGATATTACTAATATGAATAGTTTGGCCCAATTATGAGAGAATGGTGTCAGGCAAGGCTTATTGCTTTAAATCAATTAGGAATTTTGGTAATATTTCGGTAGATAGTTGAATAACTGTATAAAAGGAGAGAGATACATGAAAAAACTTGCTAAGTTCACCGCATTGTCTCTAACCGCAGGTTTGCTGCTTGGTGCTTGTGCTGATGGAGAGGATATGGAAGAAGACTTTCCAGGCGTTGAAGATCCGGCCACTGAAGATGAAGTGGAAGACGATGGCATGGATGATGGGGTAGATGGCGACTTGGACGAAGATACAGACGAATAAGTAATAAGAGGAATAATAATATTATTAGAGGAGAGATAGATATGAAGAAATTAGCTAAATTAACGGCCTTGACAATGACAGTTGGGATGCTTCTTGCCGCTTGCGGAGATGCCAATGACACGGACGACGATCTGCCAGGTATGGAAGATGACATGAACGGTGGACTTGAAGACGACGGCATGGACGACGGTCTAGGCGACGACCTGGAAGACGACACAGACGAGTAATCGCAGACTCTGACTAATCATCAGAAACTATATTAAATATAATAGGGAGAGATTCATAATGAAAAAATTAGCTAAATTAACTGCACTAACTATGACAGCAGGCATGCTATTAGCCGCTTGTGGAGATGCCAATGATGTAGACGACGATCTGCCAGGAACTGAAGAGCCTGCTGATGATGATCTGGATGGTGGCCTTGAAGACGACGGCATGGACGACGGTCTAGATGATGATCTGGATGACGACGCGTAATTCAGAACAGAAAATTAGCTAGAAAACTCAATTAGGGAGCGATTAGATGAAGAAATTGGCAAGACTTACAGCACTGACCATGACAGCCGGGATGTTATTGGCAGCCTGCGGAGATGCAGATGATACTGATAGCGAATTGCCGGCAACTGAAGAGCCAGCCGACGATGAACTGAACGGTGACTTGGATGATGGCATGGACAATGACCTCGACGGGGACCAGGATGATGATATTGACTCCGGTCTGGACGAGGAAGGTCTTGACTTCGAAGAAGACGATCCAGACGATGAACTCGGAGACGACGGGTTAGAAAGTGAAACCGATGATCTGGATGAAGACCTAGACGACGAAGACGAATAATTTCTAATCGAATATTATAAAAAGACGACCTGTTCAAAGGGTCGTCTTTTTTGCGCGAGAGCTAGCTTTGAGTATTAATCCAGTAGCGCATTCTGCTTAGCTGTCACAGTGTCGTCTTTTATATAAACACGAGGGATTCTTTTCCCGATGCCGCAGAGTATTTCATAATGAAAGCTGTCTGTCAAATCAGCCATTGTGTAGATAGACGGCTGACCTTTATCAGGGTCTCCAATAAAGACAAGCTCATCTTCTTTAGTGAAGTTCTCGATCTGGCTGACATCGACCATGAGCTGATCCATACAGATTCGACCGACGATAGGTGCTTTATCTTCTCCACAGGTCAAATGCCATCTATTGGAGAGCTCTCTCGGAATCCCGTCCGCATAGCCCAGAAGGATCGTTGCGATCGTTTCCTCTTTTGTAGTCTTATAAGTTCTGCCATACCCGATGCTTTCCCCTTTGGTCATCTGCTTTAAGTAGGCAGCATGAGTTGACAAGGTCATGACGGGCTTCAAGTCCAGTTTGTGTTCCAATGTTTTGTCCGGATGATAACCAAATAAAGAAATGCCGGTACGGATCATATCCAAGTCAAATTCGGGATATAAAAGTGCAGCTGCTGTATTGCTGCAGTGGCGCATCTCAAAAGTGAATCCTTCTGTTTCCAGATAATCTGCAATAGATTGAAAGAACGCAAACTGCTTTTTCGTGTACGATGGGTCATCAGTATTTTCTGCTTCTGCAAAGTGAGTGAAAATGCCTTCAAACGAAATGTGTTCAGCTGCCATTGTCTGACATAGTGTAAGTGCTTCTTCTTCCGACCGAGCACCGATTCTACCCATTCCGGAGTCAACTTTCAAATGAATACGTACAGTTTGCTTGGTTTGACTGGCATGATGATTAACGGCCTCAGCTATCTCCTGTGAAAAGACAGTAATTGAAATGTTGTTTTTAATAGCCGTCGGTATCGTATCTGGTTCAATCGGACTCAGCAGAAGAATCGGTTTTGTAATTCCGGCGTCTCTCAGTTCCATTGCTTCATCCAGTACAGCAACAGCCAGATAATCTATGTCTTCCTTTTCAAGATGACGTCCGATTTCGACTGCACCGTGTCCATAAGCATCGGCTTTGATGACCCCCATGAATTTAGTTTTTTCAGATATATGATTTCTCATTTGATGATAGTTGTAAGATACCTTATCTAAATCGATTTCTGCTTTAGTGTATCTGTAACTTCCATAACTCATCTGTTTCATCTCCTTTGTACCTATTATTCTAACATGAAGAGCCTGAATGAGAACTGAAAAATGCTAAATCTTAGTGATTTTCAGCTTATATTGGTATGATATGGATATAATGAAAAGTGACATGCAATGAAAGAGATGGAAGGAGAAACGATGTATGTTAAATAAAACTAAACTAGCTTTACTGAGTGGAACAGCCTTGTTGATGGTAGCCTGTGGAGAGGATGAGGTCACTCAACTGGAAGACAGCGGCACTGAAGATGTGACAGAAGACGAAGGAGAAGTTGAGGAAGATTCTCTTCTGGAAGATGCGGGGACAGACGAAGAATTCACTTCACTTGATGTTGATATGGTTGACAGTGACGGTACCTATGTAGGGTCTGCAGTGTTTGATGAAGATGAGAATGGTGTCACACTCAATCTGAATCTCGAAGGACTGCCAGCCGGGGAGTACGGCATGCACATCCATGAAGTCGGACAAGCCACTCCGCCAACATTTGAAGATGCCGGGGATCATTTCAATCCAACTGATGCAGAGCACGGGTTTGATGCTGAGGACGGGCATCATCTAGGCGACCTGCCGAACCTTGTTGTGCCTGAAAATGGAATCGTCAGTGAAACGATTGAGATACCAGATGTATCTCTGTTGCCTGATACAGAATATACTTTGGCTACAGAAGAGGGAACGTCTCTAATCATTCATACTGAAGCAGACGACTATGAATCACAACCTACTGGAGATGCTGGAGATCGTATGGTCGGTGGTGTGATTTTTGCACCTCAGGAATAAGCGAATAAAGTTAACTGTACCGGATCAGCCAGCGCTGGTTCGGTTTTTCATCTGAATAGTCATTTTTCTTAATAGTACTGTTTAGCTAGGAAATTGCACTAGTATAGCGGAAAGAATTACGATTTAATAGCTACGGAACTCAAGAAGAAAACCCACCTGAGTTAGGGTGCAATCCCGATAGCTAAGGAACTCGGGACGAACATCCACCTGAGTTAGGGTGCAATCTCGATAGCTACGGAACTCAAGAAGAAAATCCACCTGAGTTAGGGTGCAATCCCGATAGCACCGGAACTCGCGACAAATATTCACCTGAGCTAAGGTACTATCCCTAAAGTAACAAGACTCTGACTGAGAGTCTTGTGAGACGAAGGAGATTCTCAAAATTGAACGGATGATAATCTGAAAATGACACCTTGTCATGCGTCTGGATTTTAGGTATGATAAAATCATTCATAAGAAAAGGATGAGAGCCAGATGAAAATAACTACAGATTTACTGAAACAGTTTAAACATGACTTTGACAAAAATCCGGTCAATCATGCTGTCAAGAATGCGATGTCAAAGGTAGGCCTTAACAAGTCGTCTATAGACAATAACTTGACCAGACGCCACTCCTTCGTATTCTCTCATGAAACTAAAAAAGGAGACATCACGAATCAGAAGTCCTCTGGGCGATGCTGGATGTTTGCTGCATTAAACACTGCAAGGGTAGACACAATGAAAAAGCTGAATGTCAAGACCTTCGAATTTTCTCAAAATTACACATTGTTCTGGGATAAACTGGAAAAATCAAATTACTTTCTGGAAAGTATCATTGAAACAGCCGGCGAGCCTTTAAACTCTCGTCTCGTTCAGCACTTGCTGCTCGATCCAATTCAAGATGGTGGGCAATGGGATATGTTTTCAGGTCTGCTTGAGAAATATGGTGCTGTTCCTAAATCAGTGATGCCGGAAACGTACCATTCATCAAATACAAGAGAACTGAATCAGCTCCTGACTGCTAAACTCAGAGAATTCGCTGCTAAACTAAGAGACAGTCATAAAGATGGAAAATCATCAGAAGAGTTGTCGGAGCAGAAAGAGTCTTTTCTGTCATTTGTTTACGGTTTGCTGACTAAAACACTGGGAGAAGTTCCTCAGGCCTTTTCATACGAGTATAGAGATGAAGATAATCAGTTCCACAGGATGACTGACATTACGCCTCAAGAATTCTTCAAGCACTATGTTTCCTGGGATTTGGATGAACGCATTTCTCTTATCAATGCACCAACGGAAGATAAGCCTTATGGAAAAGCGTATACCGTCAAGTATTTAGGAACGGTCAAAGAAGGAAAAGCAATTACTTATGTCAATGCACCAATTGAAGTGCTGAAAGAAGCAGCGATTGCTTCTATCAAAGATGGGGAGCCGGTCTGGTTTGGCTGTGATGTCGGGAAAATGCTTGAGAGGGAAGCTGGAATCATGGACGATAAAGCCTATGATTATGAAGCGACATTAGGTGAAACGGTAGAGCTTACGAAAGCTCAGCGCTTGGATTATGGTGAGAGCCTGCTGACGCATGCGATGGTTTTTGTCGGGGTTGATCTGGACGATCAAGGTAATCCGATCAAATGGAAAGTTGAAAACAGCTGGGGAGATAAGAACGGCGACAAAGGAATATACTCCATGAGCGATAAGTGGTTCGATGAGTACAATTATCAAGTGGCTGTCAAACGCCAGTACATTGATGAAGAGTGGCTGAAAGCTCTGGACCAGCCAGTCGTTGAGCTTGAGCCATGGGATCCGATGGGGTCTCTTGCCTTAGTAAAATAATCGAAAATTAAAATACGTATACACGCAAATTGCTCTGCGCGTATACGTATTTTTCATGTTCAGGAAACGGTATCTGCCTAATCACTCCAGTTTTATGAAAAGAGCTCGATAGCCAGAACTATGGAAGAGCTGATAGCTCCGCCTATGATAAAGTACATAATCATTTGTAGAGGAATGAACCATGAAAGATCATCTAAGTGTTTCTCTTCTTCCGAGGTGACCCTGAAGGTGATGAAGTATCCAATCCCTACACCTATCCCAAAAATGGGAAACAGCTGTTGAATCTGATCCGGACGCAGCAGGCCAAACAGCAGACCAATTAGAAATCCGAAAAGCTGGAGCCACCATCTTTTAGTTTTCTTTGACACGATGATCCCTCCTTGTATTATATGTTTAGAGTTAATCAGTGGTTATCCTAACTATAACATGTCAGAGTTGAAGAGTATTGAAAAAAGACATGCTTCCAGAACTTGGAAGACATGCCTTTAATTATGATTACTGTAATATAGAAGGTGCGCCAGGGCCAAGTGGCAGTCCAAGAACATACCAGACAACCAGTAGAAGTGACCAAGAGATTAAGAACGCAATGGTGTAGGACAGCATCGTTGAAATGATGGTACCCAATCCACTCTTCTTGTCGTAACGTTGAGCGAAGACAAGAATCATTGGAAAGTAACTCATTAGTGGTGAAATAACGTTTGATGAAGAGTCGGCGATACGGTAAGCCATCAAGGTCATTTCAGGTGCAATATTCACTTCAAATAACATAGGAACAAATACAGGTCCCATGATTGCCCATTTTGCAGAGGCAGAACCCATGAATAAGTTGATAAAAGCAGTGAGTAGGATAAATGCTAAAATCAATGGAAGTCCGACAAATCCGATAGCTTCAAGGAATTCAGCACCGCTTGCAGCCAGGATGAATCCTAGGTTAGTATACGAGAAATAGTTGATGAACTGGGCTGCGAAGAAGGCCAGTACTAAGTATCCCCCCATTGAGCTCATTGATTCTGACATCCCTTTGACGAAGTCATGAGAAGTCTGGATTTTACCCGTTGTTTTACCATACACATATCCAGGGATGGCAAAGAGCAGGAAGATCATGAACAGAAGTCCTTGAGAAAGGAAGTTGTTCAGTGTCATTTCGCCAGTTGCTTCATCAAGCATTCTAAGTGGCGCGTTTTCAGGAATCATCAATAAAGCCATAATTCCCAGGAAGACAAGCAAAGCAATCAGAGCATTGCGCATTCCTTTGTTTTCTTTGTCAGTAATTGGTTCGTCATTTGGCTTGTAGTCGCCATCGTATTCCCCAAGCCGTGGCTCGACAAATCGTCTGGTAACAAAGGCCCCGACAATTGTCAGTAAAAAGGTAGAGACGATAAGGAAGTACCAGTTTGCTGTAACAGCAACTTCATACTCAATACCAGCAGAAGTAAGTGCTTCATTAGTGATACCAACAAGCAATGCATCGGTCGGTCCGAAGATCAGGTTGGCAGAGAATCCGGCAGAGACCCCTGCAAAAGCTGCAGCTAGACCGGCAATCGGGTGTCTGCCTGCTCCAGCAAAGACAATTGCTCCAAGTGGGATAACCACTACATAACCTGCATCGGAAGCGATATTAGAAATGATACCTGCAAATACAACCGTTGCTGTCAGTAAGTTGGCAGGGACATTACTTAAAAGTTTTTTCAGCGAGACAGAAATAAGTCCCGTCCACTCAGCAACTCCTACCCCTAGCATAGCAACAAGAACCGTACCTAAAGGCGCGAATCCTGTAAAGTTACTTACTGCACTATTGAAAATATGTGCAATACCATCTCCATTCATTAATGAAATGGCTTCGATCGTTACTTCTTCACCAGCGCTTGCATCGAAATAGTCGACAGTAACGCCAAGTCTAAAGACGAGTTCAGAAATCAGGACGATGAAAAGAGCTAAAGCAATGAAAATAATAACTGGGTGTGGAAGTTTATTTCCGACACGCTCGATCATGCCCAGAAATCCTTTATTAGTGTTCTGTTCAGAATCACTCATAAGTTTGTTTCCTCCTAAAGTAATTTTGAAGCATAAGCTAATCTTACTAATGACCATCAAGTTGGAGATAATCATTAGTAAGATTAAAATTTGGCTCCATTTGATATTGTACTATGAATCCTATTTTAATACAAAGACCATTTTAATTTCAATATAATATAATCAATTATATCGGTTTTTCTAGTTATTTTTTTATATGGCCAGTTATCAATGGTTGGATACGGTTTTATACAAGAGAAAGGGATGAGGAGATGATTAGAAGGGGAGAATAGGGATAAGAATTGTAATTCTATATTTTTGCTTTTATAATTTAATTAGAATGAAGAATACGAGGAGAAAACTAGTGTACCTATCATATGAAGAAACGAAAGACATTGCCTACTATATGTGCGACCGGACTCAGCGGCTCACTTTACCTATGCTTGTGAATCTTCTGCTGGATGTATCTGAAAAGCAGTCAGACTCCCTGAAACGTGGAGAAGCATACATTAGAGACAGAGGGTTGAGCTGGATCATTCTGCACTATGCTTTTGATATCGGCCGTATGCCAAGGCTGAATGAGACAGTCTACATTGAAACCTTTGCGACAGAATATAATAAGCTGTTTACCTATAGAACGTTTATTGTAAGAGATTCGAACAGAACTGAATTAATTAAAGTAGAAACGACCTTTGCATTACTTGACAGCGAAAAGAGAAAAATGGCGCGCATACCTGAAGATATTGTTGCCCCATACAAAGCTGAGTACTCAAAAAGAATCAGACGAAATACGAAACCGGATGAGGTCGATTCAAAAGAGTATAATGAAAAGCAGTATGCCGTACGCTACTTTGATATAGATGGAAATAACCATGTCAATAATTCTCATTATATCAACTGGATACTAGACAGTCTCGACAGTACATTCCTGCTGGACCATGATATCACCAGCGGGGTAATTACATTTAATAAGGAAATCAGTGAGCATCAGCTCGTCTTCAGTCAGTCCAGTATCAGAAAAGAAGAGAACCTTTATTCTGATCATATAATAAAGACAGAAGACACAGTCCATTGTGCTGCTACATTTACATGGAAAAATGGAAAAAGGAGGAATACGAATGGTCACAATCAATGATATTGCCAGAAAGGCGGGTGTAGCAAAAAGCACAGTCTCCCGATACCTCAATAACGGATCTGTCAGTCTGGAAACACGAAATAAAATTGAAGAGATCATCAGAGAAACTGGATACACGCCTAACAATTTTGCACGAAGCCTCAAAGCGCAGAAGACGAATATGATCGGTGTCATCATTCCGAGACTTAGTTCCGCATCTACAAATGAAGTCCTGTCGGGGATAGATGAGTGCTCCAGACAGCTCGGCTATCAGCTGATCATAACCAATTCCGATCAGGACAGCGAGCGTGAATTCGAAAATATTCAGACCTTGTCAAAACAGAAAGTAGAAGGCATCATCATGTTCGCCCGTGAACTGACACCTGAACATATCGAAGCTGTAAAACAGACTCAGACGCCGTTTCTATTCATCGGACAGAGAGCTGAAGACATACACAGCATCATTCATCAGGATTATGAAGCAGGAGAGAAGATTGGGAAGTATGCATTGGAACTGGGGCATCGTTACTTTCTTTTTGTCGGAGTGCCGGAAAAAGACCGGGCAGTAGGGGTAGAACGCAAGCAGGGATTCCTTGACACCGTTAAAGCGTGTCATGGGATAACCATCGACACTATTGAAACAAACTTCTCCCGCTCGTCTGCATATCAGAAGGCACTGAAGTTTCTCCCTGAGACTATGGCCACTTATATTGTCTGTGCGACGGATAACATAGCCGTAGCTGTGCTTAAAGCATCTAAAGAACTAGGTTATAGTGTTCCAGAAGACTTTTCCTTATCAGGCTTTGGTGGATATGAAGCAACGGCTTACGTTTCACCGACGATAACTACAGTGAGCTATCCGTACAGAGAAATGGGGCTGGAGTCGGTGGACAAACTGGTCAAACTCATAAATAAAGAGGAAGTTCCTCATGTTAGTGAAATGAAAAACGAGCTGGTCATCAATCAGTCGACCACATTTTTTAAGAAAGTGTAGAAAGTGCTTTCTTTTCTCTTGCAATTAGAACCGGTTCCTGTTATCCTTTAAAGGAACCGGTTCTAACAAAGGAACAGGACTAATATGAAAACGGTTAAAAAGGAAAGGAAGGATCATATGAAGTACGAAGAGTCAATTAATAAACTATTCGAAGCAGTCGGAGGTAAGGAAAATATTCAGAATTACGAGCACTGTGCGACACGCTTGAGAATTATTTTGAAAGATGATAAGAAAGTAGATAAAGAGAAAGCTGAAAACGTTCCTGAATCTAGAGGATATTTTTTCAACACTGGACAACATCAGTTTATCTTCGGTACAGGGAAAGTAAACTCAGTCTATAGTGAATTAGAACAAGTCATGGGTGGAAGTGCCAACGGGTCAGATGACTTTAAGGATAACGTTTATCAGAATCTTAATCCAGTCCAACGTGTCGTGCGTATTTTAGCAGATATTTTAGTACCGCTGATTCCTGCACTGGTCACCACAGGACTTTTGATGGGAGTTAGAGGTTTACTCCTTGAACTTGGATTAAACATGGATGAAAGTACACTTACATTATTTGAAATGCTTACTGATACAGCCTTCGCATTCCTGCCAGTACTTATAGCGTACAGTGCGACAAGGAAATTCGGTGGAAATCCGATTTTAGGTATCGTCGTAGGATTAATGATGGTCGCTCCGCAACTTCCTAACGCATGGGCAGTAGCAGCAGGTAATGCAGATCCGTTAGTAATTTTTGGCCTTGACATAGTGGGATACCAGGGATCAATTTTCCCTGCAATCATAGTAGGGTGGATGGTCTCTAAACTCGAAAAATGGTTCAGGACATTTATTCCTCAAATGATGGACCTGGTCGTCACCCCGTTTTTATCTATTACAATTACACTTTCAGTTATGCTATTTATCTTAGGTCCGATTCTTCAAGTAGCAGAGTCTGCAGTTATTAATAGTATTGTGTACCTTATAGAAGCACCGTTAGGTATAGGCTATATAATCTTTGGCGGACTACAGCAGCTCGTTGTTATCACAGGACTGCATCACTCAATTGGAATAATTGAAATCAGTCTTCTGAATAATACTGGAGAAAACATCATTCAGACTCTGACTACTGTAAGTATGGCTGGCCAGTTCGGAGCAGCTATCGGAGCTTCACTGCTATTTAAAGATAAGGTCAAACGGTCAAATGCAATCAGTTCAGCTGTTCCAACACTATTCGGTATCACTGAACCGCTTCTTTTCGGAGTGAACTTGAGATCTCTAAGAGTGTTTGGCTCAGGTATCGCGGCTGGTGCACTAGGTGGCTTCGTAACATACCTATTAGGTCTAACATCTACTGGTATGGGAATCACATTTCTTCCAGGACTCCTCCTTTACACTGGAGACTGGATTGCTATGATTCAGTATATAGCCGTAACAGCCATTTCATTTACTGCTGGCTTCCTGTTAGTTAGAGTGCAAGGTAGTGCGATAAGAGAAAGTTTTAAATAAGAGGAGAAGTTGATGAGTAATTTGAATGAAACTTACTGGGAAACATTTGAAGCAAAAAGAAAAAAACTTAAGAGTAAAATTGCGAATGATCCATGGCGTCTGTCTTTTCATCAGATGCCGGAAACGGGATGGCTGAATGATCCAAATGGGGCTGTTCAGTTTAAAGGAATTTATCACTTGTATTACCAGTATGTACCGGATAATCCTGAGGGAGGACTGGTACACTGGGGACACAAGACATCTAAGGACATGGTGCACTTTCAGGAAGAAGAGCTCTTTCTTTCACCTGATCAGTCTTACAATAAAGATGGAGTTTTCTCAGGAAGTGCCTTTGTGAAGGACGATGAGATTCATTTCTTTTATACCGGCAATGTAAAACATCCGGGAGACCACGATCATACATTCAGCGGTCGTGAACAGAATACCGTTCATATTGTCAGTAAAGACGGCTTTACTGTTGACCATGAAGAAGTTGTGATTCCTCACGAGGACTACCCTGAAGGATTTACGGATCACATTCGTGACCCGAAAGTTTTTGAAAAGGACGGGAAGTACTATATGGTACTTGGTTCTCGGGCCTTGAATCATCGAGGGAAAATACTGCTTTACCGTTCGACGGACCTTTATTCGTGGGACTACGCAGGGGTATTCCTTGAAGGTGAAAAAGAAATGGGCTATATGTGGGAATGCCCGGATTTCTTCGAAACTGACGATAAAGACGTTCTGATTTTCTCACCTCAGGGACTGAAAGCGACGGCTCATGAATTCGAAAGCACGCATAATTCGGGTTACTATCTGGGTTCAGTCGACTGGAGTTCAGAGACATTCATACCTGAAAGTTCGTTTAAAGAGCTTGACCGTGGCTTTGACTTTTATGCCCCTCAGACATTTGAGGACGAATCCGGGCGACGCATTCTCTGGGGATGGATGGGATTAGGAGATACTAAACCCGAGTACAGTAATCCGACCGTTGCTCGAGGCTGGCAGCACGCCATGACTCTGCCCAGGGAACTCACTGTAGAGAATGGACAGTTGAAACAGCGGCCACTCAAAGAATACGAATCACTTAGAAAAAATGAAGTTAAGACAGCAGTAAAAGTATCTGAATCGTATGAACTGGAAAATCAGAACCCTCGCACATTCGAACTGATTCTGACTCTAGAGAAACTTGGCGAATCACTGTCTGTCCATATGAAAGAGGATACGGTCCTCTCATATGACGGACAGATCTTCAGCTTAGCTCACGGGCCTTCCGGCTTTGGGCGTTCTGAGAGAACAGTCGAAGTTGAGGATCTGACTCGCATCCATGTCATTGCTGATACTTCTTCGATCGAGATTTTTCTTAATGATGGAGATTACGTCCTTTCAACTCGTGTCTATCCGAAACATGAGAAAGATACGATCCGTTTTGAAGGGGATGCTGAACTGTCGATTGAGAAATGGGATCTTGAAATCTGACCATTGAACTACCCCCACTTACTCGCTAACGCTCCTTGAAGTGGGGGATTCCTGAGAACACCAACCTATCGGTCGGTTACTTTATCAGGCTAACCCCGTAATCCCTACGGTTAATCGCAACGCTTCGTTGCGAAGATTCATGCTTGCGTTAATATCTCTATCGTGATGACTATTGCACTCAGGGCAAGCCCATTCACGGACAGTGAGATTCTTAACGGCTTTGTTTTGGTAGCTACAATTTGAACACAATTGGCTGGATGGAAAGTTTTTCGCCACAGTGACAACTTGTTTGCCGTACCAGCCTGCTTTGTATTTAAGCATAGTCCGGAACTCTGACCATGAGACTTCGCTGATGGCTTTACTCAACTTGCGG
>NZ_BAAADA010000087.1:0-10518 GCF_039522005.1 Alkalibacterium indicireducens | reverse complement strand
GAGGGAGGGGCAAGTGTTTTTTGTCTTTTCCTTGATAGAACAACGGTTATAGACCTTTAAGAACAAAAAAAATTGACAGTAACAAACTGACTATGGGGGGGATGAGAATAAAGAAGACCCAAATCTCTGTACCCATACAAAAAAGTCGCTGCTACCTTTTTGAGTAGCAGCGACTTTATATTTAGATAAAAGATTACACGAGATTGATCAGGAAGTATTTTTTCTTACCTTTACGGACGATGATGAAGCGGTTGTCGTAGCTGTCTTTTTCGCTGACAACGTAATCAACGTCTTGTATTTGGCTGCCTTTCAGACGAATCGCTCCATTTTTTATATCTTCACGAGCCTGGCGTCGTGACGGCTCGATGCCTGTAATGTCAACCAGTAGTTCGACAAGATTGTGTTCACCCTTAGCAGCTTCAGATGAAGGGACATCTTTAAATGTCGTAGCGATCTGATCGGCTGTCAGGTCCTGAATGTCACCTGAGAAGAGAGCCTGTGAGATGCTGATTGCTTCATCCAGCGCCTCCTTACCGTGCACAAATCGTGTCATTTCTTCAGCCAGTGCTTTTTGAGCAGCACGTTTATGCGGCTCGGTCTCCACCTGCTCCGCCAGTTCGTCGATTTCATCCTTGGTCAGGAAAGTGAAGTATTTCAGGTATTTCACAACATCTCGGTCATCTTGATTGAACCAGAACTGGTAAAATTCGTATGGCGTGGTTTTATCCGGATCGAGCCAGATCGCTCCGTCCGCAGATTTTCCGAATTTGGTCCCGTCAGCCTTCAGTAATAGAGGAATTGTAAGGCCGAATGCCTTAGCCTCGGCACCTTCTTTTTTCCGGATCAGGTCCAGACCAGCAGTAATGTTACCCCATTGATCAGATCCGCCGATCTGCAGCTGGACACCCTCATTCTGGAATAGATGTAGGAAGTCGACTGACTGAATAATCTGGTAGCTGAATTCTGTAAAGGAGATACCGGTGTCAAGTCGGCTGGACACGACATCTTTGGCCAGCATCGTATTGATGTTGAATTCTTTTCCGAAGTCACGCAGGAAATCAAGGAAAGACAGACCGCTCAGCCAGTCGTAGTTGTTAACCAGCTTAATACCGGACTCTTCTGACCCTGCTTTGAAAAGCTTGCGCATCTGAGCACTCAGCTTATCTGCATTATCCATGATTTTATCCATTGTCTGAAGGACACGTTCAGAATTACGCCCGCTTGGATCTCCGATAGACCCTGTTCCACCACCAATCAGAATCACCGGTTTATGACCGGCAAGCTGGAATCGTTTAAGGATCATGAATGGGATCAGGTGGCCGACGTGCATGCTGTCACCTGACGGGTCGATTCCGCAGTAAAGGGCAATACTTTTCTCTTCAGTCAGGGATTTCAGCCCTTCTTCATCTGTCTGCTGGTTGATGGCTCCGCGCCATTCAAGTTCGTCTAGTATAGTCATTTTGAATCTCCTTTAATAATGTATTCTATTGGTCTAGATGATTGAAACACCATGTATAGTGTCAGTTGAAAATGGATGTGCTGCCATAGCTGTCATCCAGTACTCTGAATAAGTGCCAATATCGTTCACGTACCATACTGATGCAGTAAACCCCAAAATGAAGAATATCGTAATAATCATGGGTTTTGAACATAAGCAACCTCCTTAAATTCAAGTATCAGCTAAATAAAGATATAAAAAAAGCCCCACAAAAAGCCTATGCTTCATGTCGGGACGAACAGTGCCGTGGTACCACCCAGTTTAAAGTAGAAAAATCCACTTTCACTCATTCCCATAACGCCGGGATGCGTCTCTAGTGAGAGTGCTCCTAGGTGTAATTCGTGCCGTTCGTCCATACGGGTTTTCACCAGCCACCCGTTCTCTGAAATTACTATGAAACAGAACGCACTACTGTGCCTATTCATCGCTGAAATATTATAGTGGTCAGTATAAAGGATATAAAGGGAATAGTCAATATACTCATTTAGCTCATATCCAAAAGACAGGATTTTATGTTTTTATTAATAAATGTAAAACACTTAAAACTGGCAGATCATTTCTGGTATGTTAAAATATAGTTATGTTAGACGAGGAAAGGATGACTGCGCTTGGTAAAGAATAGAACAGAAACATTCAAAATGGAAACACACCCCCTGGCACCGGATGAGTCCGTTGTAACCTGGGAAAATTATCGGTTTACTGTACTTACCCCTGCAATGATCCGATTAGAACATCACCCTGAAGGGATTTTTGAAGATGAGGCAACTCAGACAGTCCTGAACAGAGATTTTGACACGCCCGAATATAATTTAAAAGAAACAGATGAATATATTGAAATCATCACCTCACATGTTCACCTGATGTTTTACAAGACCGAGGGTGGCTTTACACGAAATAATTTAAATATTGAAGCAATAGGTAATTACAGTCTGTACCACAGTACATGGTATTTTGGAGATAAACCTGATACCCTGAAAGGGACGGCACGAACCCTGGATTTCGCTGATGGGGCTATTGAACTGGAAGAAGGACTGATGAACAAGGACGGTTTTTCAGTTTTTGATGACAGTACATCTATGCGTCTGACAGAAGACGGTTGGGTAGAGAAGCGTCCGAAGAATGTGACTGACATGTATTTCCTAGGCTATGGTCGGGATTACCTAGGTGCCCTGAAGGACTATCATTATCTGACAGGAAAGACGCCACTCCTCCCGAGATACGCATTAGGGAACTGGTGGAGCCGTTATTACCCATACAGTCAAGACGGATACAAACGTCTGATGCTCGAATTTCAGGAAAGACAAATCCCATTTTCAGTGGCTGTCATCGATATGGACTGGCATGTGACAGATATCCCACCGGAATACGGATCAGGATGGACCGGTTACACTTGGAATACTGAACTGTTCCCCGATCCGGAAGAATTTCTGACTTGGCTCAAGGATAATGGCATGCGCACAACACTTAATCTGCACCCGGCCAACGGCGTCCAGCCATTTGAAGAAATGTATGAACCAATGGCTAAGGAACTCGGCGTCAATGCTGAAGAGAACGAGCCCATTCGGTTCGATATCGCCGATCCTGAATTTCTAGATGCCTATTTCAAGTATCTGCACCATCCTCATGAAGAAATCGGGGTAGATTTCTGGTGGATCGACTGGCAGCAAGGCAGTGTGACAAAAGTTGAAGGACTGGACCCACTGTGGATGCTCAATCACTACCACTTCCTTGATCATGGGCGAAACGGTAATCGTCCGCTTATTTTTTCAAGGTATGCAGGTCTCGGTTCACACCGTTATCCAATCGGTTTTTCAGGAGATACTGCCGCAACATGGGATTCTCTTCACTTCCAGCCTTATTTTACAGCAACAGCTTCCAATGTAGGCTACAGCTGGTGGAGCCATGATATCGGCGGGCATATGGGCGGAATCAAAGACAATGATCTGTTCGTCAGATGGGTCCAGTTCGGCGTCTTCTCCCCAATCAATCGTCTGCATAGTCAGAACGGGGAATTCAGCGGGAAAGAGCCATGGAGATATGGACAGAAAGCGGACCGCATCGTGACAGATTTCATGCAGCTTCGCCATCGTCTGGTTCCTTACCTGTATACTATGAATGTATTGAATCACTTTGATGACTTTCCGTTGATCAGACCGATGTATTATCACTATCCTTGGAAAGATGAAGCGTATGATGTACCAAATCAGTATTACTTTGGTACTCAGATGATCGTCGCGCCGATTACGACACCAACGAAAGATGATCTGCGGTTAGGAAAAGTGAAAGTCTGGCTGCCTGAAGGAAAATGGTACGATTTCTTTAACAACCGCAGCTATGAGGGCGACCGCATGCTTGACGTGTTCAGACCGATGTCCACTTTCCCTGTATTTGTGAAGGCTGGGGGAATTGTTCCGATGGATCAGAGTCATCAGAATCATATAGACAACCCTGAGAATATGGAAGTCAGAGTTTATGCCGGAGAAGACGGTAATTTCACGTTATATGAAGATGATGGACTAGGTCAGGGAAGCGAAGCCGCTACAACTAAGATGTCTCTGAAATGGAAAGAGAATGGAGACGAGTGGGCAATGTTCCAAATCAGCAGTCCTGAAGGGAATATTGATGTCCTTCCGAAAAACAGGCAGTTCACTATATCACTGACAGGATTCAAATGCACTCGAATGCCTGAAGTCCATGTCAATGATGATAAAGTGGAGGCCGAGGTGACACGGCAAGGAAAAGTTACTAAGATCGTGATCCCTGAGCAGCCGTCTGATGCTCAGTATACTCTATACTTTAAAGGTGTGGAACTTAAGAAAAACGATATGCATGGAGAACTCTTCCGATTCCTGGACCGTGCTCAAATCGAAGCAAGTGAGAAAGAGAACATTTACAGTACGGTCGTCAAAGGTAAATCGAGTGGGAGAGTAATCAGTGCACTGCTTGCTCTGGATATCGATCCGGACCTGATGGAAGCAATTAGTGAAATCGTCTGGGCAAATCCTGATGATGTCAGATAAATGAAGCGGATATAAAGAAAAGAAGTCATTCTTGTTTCTGGGTATAGGCCAGAGAAGAATGGCTTTTTCTTTTGAGTATAAAAACAATGGCTAAACAATAATTGATACTGTCTAGCTACACTACTCGCTAGCGCTCGGTCGATCTCAACAATAGTTGTACGTGCTAAAGCACTACAACTTGTAAGGACAAGTCTGACACCGTTCAAAAAAAGAGGGGTGGACCCATTGCGCAGGATGCTCATTCAGGGCCAAACCCACTATTTTTGAAGGTGCCAGGGCGGACTTGTTTCGCATTTCTTTTCATAATCATACCTACAGAAAGCAATACGTGATACAATAATAAGGAAGTAAAAAGGAAAGGGAACGGCTCAGATGACTAAAATCGTATTTTTTGATATAGACGGAACATTAGTGACTAAACGCAATACCATCCCTGAATCTGCAAAGAAAGCCATCGATCAGCTGAAAAAAAATGATGTCATTCCTGTGATTGCTACAGGACGGGCACCGATTCTCATTGAAGAAATCAGACAGGAGCTCGGCATCGAAAGCTATATTGCAATGAACGGTCAGCTTGTAATGCATGAAGGGGAAGTGATTTTTCATAATCCTATTCAGAAAGAGACTGTAGATCGTCTGACTGAGAAAGCAGTGGAACGCAAAAACGGGATCATTCTCTGTGGAGCGAAGGATATCTTCAGCAACTCGATTGTTACTCTGGCTAAAAGAAGTTCTGTGTGGACAGTTCTTAAAGGGCTAGGCAAGATCATACCAGGACACCTTCAGCTGTCTCTGTTCAAGCGTCTGATCAGAAAACCGCCTAATCCAGAAGAATATGAAGGTAAGCCGATCTATCAGGTTATTTTAGAAACATCCATGGATGAAGAGAAGCATTACAGTAAAGAGTTTCCGGAGCTGCATTTTGCACGTTCCAATCACTACACGGTCGATATTATCAGTGAAGGGATTTCCAAAGCTGTAGGAATCCAGAAGTTTCTGGAGAAGCTCAACCTCAATCAGAAGGATACCTATGCTTTCGGCGACAGTCCGAATGACAAGGAAATGCTGGACTACGTCAATACAGGGGTAGCGATGGGCAACGGCTGGGATGAAATAAAAGAGGCCGCAGATCATGTGACAGCACCAGTCGACCAGGATGGGATAGCTAAAGGATTAAAACACTTGGGTCTGATCTAAACCTGAACTTTTAGAGCGATATGAGCTGTGCTATACTAATCAAGTATACATGAGGCCTGACGATGCCTAAGATAAATCTAAAGGAGGACATTCACTTGTCTGAACGACAAACTTTTTATATAACAACACCAATCTATTACCCGAGTGGTAATCTTCATATAGGTAATGCCTATACAACAATTGCCTGTGATGTGCTGGCCCGATTTAAACGTTTAAAAGGATTCGACACGTATTACCTGACTGGAACAGATGAACACGGTCAGAAGATCGAAAAGAAAGCTAATGAGAGAAATCAGACCCCACAGGAGTATGTGGACGAGATGGCAGAAAGCATCCAGTCTCTGTGGAAAACACTGGATATTTCAAACGATCAGTTTATCCGTACGACACAGCCAGAGCATAAAACGGTGGTAGCAAAGATATTTGAGAAGCTTCTTAAAAAAGGGGACATCTATCTTGGGGACTACGCTGGCTGGTACTCTGTTTCTGACGAAGAATTCTTCACTGAAACACAGCTGACGGAAGTCTTTAAAGATGCTGAAGGTAATGTCACTGGAGGCATTGCGCCGAGTGGTCATGAAGTGGAATGGGTCAAGGAAGAGTCTTACTTCTTCAGAATGAGCAAGTATGCTGACCGTCTGCTTCAGTACTCTGAGGAGCATCCTGAATTTATTCAACCTGAATCACGTAAGAAGGAAATGATTAATAATTTCATCAAACCGGGACTTGAAGATCTGGCTGTGTCCCGTACGACTTTCGACTGGGGAGTGCCTGTTCCTTCGAACCCTAAACACGTCATTTATGTATGGATCGATGCGCTGACCAACTATATTACGGCTTTAGGATATGATCCGGAACTGGGCGGATTTGAAGACCAGCCCGAACAGTTCAGAAAATACTGGCCTGCAGACGTGCATATGGTCGGCAAGGAAATCGTCCGGTTCCATACGATCTACTGGCCGATCCTTTTGATGGCTCTGGATCTGCCTCTGCCGAAACAAGTATTTGGACATGGCTGGCTTCTGATGAAAGACGGCAAGATGTCCAAATCCAAAGGGAATGTGATTTATCCAGAAAAACTGGTCGAGCGTTATGGCGTCGATGCGGTCCGTTACTATCTGATGAGAGAAGTGACTTTCGGCAGTGACGGGGTGTTCACTCCTGAAGACTTTGTGTCCCGCATCAATTATGATCTTGCAAATGATTTGGGCAACCTGCTCAACCGGACCATTGCCATGATGAATAAATACTTTGACGGCCATATTCCTGCTTACAAAGGTGATGTCACCGACTTTGACGGTGAATTGAGACTGCAGGCACTGGAAACGATAGATGAGTATGACCTGAATATGAACCAGATGCAGTTCAGCTCAGCTCTCCAGTCTGTATGGAAACTTGTTTCCCGTACGAATAAGTACATTGATGAGACTCAACCTTGGGTTCTGGCAAAGGATGAAGAAAAGAAAGATCAGCTTGAAAGTGTCATGACTCACCTGGCGGAAAGTTTAAGAGTCACGGCAACCCTGCTTCAGCCGATCCTGTTGCACACAGCCAAATCTGTTGCCACCCAATTGGGACTGGACGAGTCTGACCTGACTTTTGATAAAGTGAATTTCGAACACTTCCCGGAAGGCAGACAAGTTGTTTCTAAAGGAGAGCCGATCTTCCCTCGTCTGGATGTTGAAAGTGAAGTTGAAGAAATCAAAAGCTGGATGGAAGCCACAGTAGAAACTGAAGAAGAAGAGGCATTTGACCCGGAAAAAACTCAGCTTACTTCTGTAAAAGAAAAGGAAATCAAGTACGATGTTTTCGATAAGGTCGAGCTGAAAGTAGCCGAAGTCATTGCTGTAGATAAAGTTGAAAATGCAGACAAGCTGCTGAAATTCAGGCTGGATGCAGGCGATGAAGGCGGACACCGTCAGATTCTGTCGGGCATTGCTGAGTTTTATCCTGAACCGGACAAGCTGATTGGTAAAAAAGTTGTGATCGTAGCCAACCTGAAACCACGAAAGATGCGTGGAGAAATCAGCCAGGGCATGATCCTGTCAGCTGAAGATTCTAAAGGCAACCTGACTGTTGTCGATGCGCCGGCACATATGCCGAACGGGTCTGTCGTAGCCTGATCTGACAGTCAAAAATTCCAGTAAAGCGGTGAGTGATCAACCTGCTTTATTGGAATTTTTTTGAGGATAGTGTATTCTGAACAGGATGACAGACAAAGAAGCATACAGGAAGGATAAATGAGATGTTATTTGATACACATACACACATTAATGTAGATAAATTTAAAGGTGAAGAGAACGAGATAATAAAAAGAGCCCATGAAAACGGGGTAGACCAGATTGCGATTGTCGGATTCGATTATCCGACGATCGATAAAGCCCTGGAACTGACTCATAGGCATGATGGGCTTTATGCCATTATTGGATGGCACCCTACTGAAGCTGGGACATACTCTGATGAAGTCGAAGCATATCTGATCGACAGGCTGTCGGATGAGACCGTTGTAGCCATGGGAGAAATGGGTCTGGATTACTACTGGGATACTGCTCCAAAATCCGTTCAGCAGGATGTGTTTCGTCGTCAGGTCCGTGTGGCAAAAGAGCTGAATCTACCGATCAGTATCCATAACCGTGAAGCGACTGAAGATACGTATAAGGTGTTGAAAGAGGAACATGCCGGTGATACTGGCGGAATTATGCATAGCTTCAATTTGGATACCTATTGGATGGAAAAATTTCTTGATATCGGTATGCACATCTCTTTGAGTGGAGTCGTCACCTTTAAAAATGCACCGGAAGTCAAGGAGGTCGCCCGGCATGTCCCGGCAGACAAACTGCTTGTTGAGACGGACGCCCCATATCTTGCTCCGATGCCGCACAGAGGCAAGCGGAATGAACCGGCTTATGTCCGGTATGTAGCAGAAGAAATTGCCTCACTTAGACAGATGCCCTTCGAAGAAGTTGCTCGACTGACCACTGAGAATGCACGTGATTTATTCAAACTGAAGGGGTAGCCGAGTGAAAAAACTGAAAGAGATTATAGTTGTAGAGGGCAGAGATGATACAAAGCGTCTGAAAATGTCTGTTGATTGTGACACGATCGAAACCAATGGATCGGCAATCAACGACCTGACCCTTGTTCAGATCGAGCATGCACACGAAACGCGTGGGGTCATCGTCTTTACCGACCCGGACGGTCCTGGTGAACAGATAAGGAAAATTATTTCTCAACGGATCCCCGGAGTCAAGCACGCCTTTCTGACAAGAGACGAAGCAAGAAAGCAGGGAAAGTCCCGTGAAAACATAGGGATCGAACACGCTTCCGTAACCGCCATAAGAGAGGCTCTGGACAAGGTAGTAGAAGAAAGAATTGATAATGCCCCAACCGTAACAAAGTCTTTCCTGATCAGACACAACCTGATCGGGACATCCGATGCCCGCCTGCTGAGAGAGAAACTGGGGAATCGTCTGCGCATAGGCTATACTAATGGAAAGCAGCTGGAAAAACGGCTGAATATGTTCGGGATTACGGAAAAAGAGGTAGCAGATGCACTTGAAGAGATTAGAAAGGAATCATCTCATGACTGAATATAGAGAAATAGCAACGCCTGTGAGAACAGCAGAGATACTAAGCAAATATGATCTGTCCGCCAAAAAAAGCCTGGGACAGAATTTCATTGTGGACACGAATATCCTTGGGAAAATTGTCAAGACTGGAGAGGTCACAAAGAAAACAACTGTGATCGAAGTCGGTCCAGGAATCGGAGCGCTGACCGAGCAACTGGCAAAAAAAGCTAAAAAGGTCATAGCTTTTGAAATCGATGACCGGCTGATTCCCGTCCTTGGTGATACCTTGTCCGCTTATAAGAATATCGATATAATCCATTCAGATGTTCTGAAAGTGGATCTCAAGGCATTTGAAGCAGAGTATCTGAGCGAGGCAGAAGAAGTTGTTCTCGTAGCCAACCTTCCATATTATATTACAACACCGATCATTATGCGTTTTCTGGAAGCAGGCCTGCATATTGACCGTATGGTTATGATGATGCAGAAAGAAGTAGCCAGCCGCATATCGGCATCTCCAAGTACGAAAGCCTATGGGTCGCTCTCAATAGCTGTCCAATACTACATGGATGCAGAGATTGCCTTTACGGTCCCTAAAACGGTCTTCATGCCCCAGCCGAATGTTGAGTCGGCAATCATCAAGCTGACTGAAAAATCGACAAGGCTGACCGATTTGAAAGACGAGCCCTTGTTCTTCAGACTGGTCCGGTCTGCGTTTGTGCAGAGAAGAAAAACATTATGGAACAATTTGACAAGTGTTTTAGGAAAAGATGAACATACGAAAGAGATTATTGCTAAGGCTCTCGAACAGGCTGAAATCGATCCAAAGCGAAGAGGCGAGACACTCGACATAGACGAGTTTGCCCGACTGGCAAATGCGTTGTCTGACTTGAATCTTGTATTCGAGGATAAAAAATAGTACGCTTAACAAAGAAAAACTCATGACACAATTAAATACGTTGACCCTGGGAGAGTTCTTGGCGGATAGCATTCCGTGAGTAGTTCTGAAAGTGGCGAATAAGCCTTATCCCTAACAGATCGTACTGGTCTGTCGTTACCTGAACTGGATGATACCAGCGGAGGGAATGGGTGAAGTATGATAAAAGATATGGGGCTTGTGGCCAGTGCGGCCCAGTCCAGTGTCTATACTGACACACAGCTTATTCTGTACTTTGAAAACCCCCGGCTATGCCGGGGGTTCAGGATAGCTTTCAGCGTGGGGTCAAAAAAAGCCTCA
>NZ_BAAADA010000086.1:0-1124 GCF_039522005.1 Alkalibacterium indicireducens | reverse complement strand
ACCAGATAATCACTGATTATTTATTTTACCCATTTATAGCCCTTAAAAAGGGTTTCTTTTTCAGCACCCTCGAGAGAACTCAGGCACTTTTTTTAGACAGAAAGAATTTAAGGAAAGAATAGAGAATGGGCATTTAGGCATAGAAGAAAGCCCTGAAGAGTTTGAACAGTCTCCCTTCAGGACTTGATTACTATAAATAATATCAGAGAATAAATCAGTCGAGCTTGTTGTCCAGATCTGTACGAATAATCATGACGTCACAAGACGCCTGTCTGATTACATAATCAGATACTGACCCAACAAAGATACGTTCAACAGCATTCAGTCCCGTGGCACCGAGCATGATCAGGTCGATATGTTCCGATTGAGGGATCTGCTTGGCAATCATGACTTTAGGAGATCCATATTCCAATACTATTTTTACATTATCCAGACCTTTGTCTTCGGCATACTTTTTGTATTCGTTTAAGGTATTCTTCGCTTCCACTCGTGCGTTATCAGCGATTGACCCATCAAAGGTAGAAAATGACTGATACGCCCGTGTATCAATGACATGAGCGAGCACAAGCTGGGCATTATTACGTTTGGCAACTTCGACTGCTTTTTTGAAGGCCTTTTCTGCCTGAGTAGACCCATCGATTGCCACCATAATAGACTTATATTCCTGTAACATTCTATCCACATCCTCTCTTGTTCTATATACTGATTATACTATAAAAGACCGGACAATAGCTAACAGAAACGATTAGAGAATGGATAGATAACCAAAAAAGAGCGAAGAGTTAATCTTCGCTCTGTCTCGTACTAAGTATAAGAAATCCGATGGTGCCGGTAGTATGCCAGTTTAGGTTGAACCCGCTAATAGCAGGTGGGCTTCACCAGAAAAATATCTGACTTCCAAGTGATAAGGCATGTCATCAATTCTTCCTTTAGAATCCCAATGTTTTAATACAATGTTCGGTCAACACAGTAGTTTGGCATCGCGTACACCTCAGAATTCTTATCTTTATATTAGCACAGGGGGAGCTTTTAGTCAATACAGACAGCTTTTGAATATGTGTAAAGTTATTCTCGGAAATTTATTCTAGAAATCTGAAACGCAGTTTATTGTTTTTGTCTTTCTC
>NZ_BAAADA010000085.1:1875-2490 GCF_039522005.1 Alkalibacterium indicireducens | reverse complement strand
GAGTGACTTAAAAGCTGAAAACATAAGCACCTCTGTGTTTAGTTCAACGATGATTCAATTAATGAATGGCGACATTTCAATGGCTGAGATTCGGACAATGAATAGCGTTGAGCTAGCTGCTTTACTTCAAAAGTTTGGGCGAGGACGCTTTAAAGATCCTGTCAAATTAGCTAAAGTCATTAGAAAATCTGTCTCAGACTCTTATCGCTTAGGCAAACTAGCACAAGACAGTATTGATATCAATCTAGGTGTTCAAATGCGTGTGATACGTGGATTTGAACAAGAAATAAAAATCATTGATAAAGCCATTGAGAATATTATGGAAACCATCGATAGCGCAAAACATTGTTAAGCATTCCAGGAATTGGACCTGTTTATGCCGCAGGCATTATCGCTGAAGTGGGTCAAATTGACCGATTTAACCATGAAGCTCAACTGGCAAAATACGCTGGTCTTTATTGGCCAAAACATCAATCTGGTAACTATCAAAAAGAAAAGACACCGATGTCTAAGTCAGGAAACCGTTATTTACGTTATTACTTAGTTCAAGCTGCCAACTCTGTAAGACGATATATTCCTGAGTATGAAGCCTATTACCAGAAAAAATATAAAGAA
>NZ_BAAADA010000085.1:0-1817 GCF_039522005.1 Alkalibacterium indicireducens | reverse complement strand
TCCTAAGCGATCACCAACTCTATATCGCAAGATCGGAGGCGATGGAGTCTTAAGAGAAACTATTTCTTAAGGACGACTATCCGAAGACATAAACCGAACGTATTTTCGAATACGTGACGGTTTAGTTCAGTGCACCCTTTTTTATGAAATTAGGTTGTCTATTTATAATCTATTCTCTTGACTTACCACCATAATGCTTTTAAATTAAGGATACTATATTATGTACAGTTAGAAACACGAAAAGCCTATGAATTCAACATAATAATTAATAACTTTACATAACAAATCTCTGTCCATAAGATGAATTATGGAAAGATTTACATAATTCATCAATAACTAGCAGGCTATAATTTGAGAATTTTGTGATGAGGTTGGTTACACCTTTAGGTTTAAGTGTCGCTTCGTCCCGCTCTATTAATAAGTCAGGCAAACGAATATAGCGTGTTCGAATTTCTCGTTTACACGCTTCTCGTCCTAAAGCGCAGGCTAAATAGGTCTTTCCTGACCCAGTGAAGCCCTGAAAAATAATGTTTCTTCGGTGATTGATATAGCTGCAGGTGGCTAATTCATTAAGTGTCTGACGATCAATATCTCGTTTGTCATAATGAATAGCAGAAACAGTTGCGTTTTGAATACGAAATTTGGATCGTTTAATTAATCCATTCACCCGTTTATTGTATTTCTCTTGATATAGATGGTCAGTACCCAGTTGAAGTCGTTCATCAAAAGACAGTTGTCGTGTATCATTGTCCATCTCTTGAATTTCTAAAGCGTCTACTAATTCACTTAAATCCATTTGACGTAATTTTCTAATCGTTTCGTTATCAATCATTCTTATCGCCTCCATAATAGTCTGATCCTCTCACGAATCCCATGGATTCTTTATAGTTGGTCTCTGCATGTTCAATCGCTTCATTATTAACAGGATTCGTTAATATTGCCTTTAGTTGACGGTATCTTGGGGAATGGACACGTTCTAAAGCTATTTGACAAGCCTTCTCTAAAGAAGCATTTGAATACTTCTTCGATAAATTGAGAACAGATAAGCACGATTGATATCCTTGTTCTTTGAGTGGTAGGTTTTCAAAGATACGCTGAATCACTTTATGGGTGAAAGGTCCAATTTTTTGTGCCCAATTTAATAGTCGTTGGTCATTCCATTCGAGTTGATTAAGTTGATCTGGTAGATGTTCTGGCAAGGTTGAAAAGTTATATTCTTTATATGATGGGAATCGTTTGTGAGTCGCAATTCGTTCATTTTGATAATAAATTTCAAGAAAGTTATCTGTTACTTTTAAATCAACGCTCTTTTTGACATATTGATAGGGACAAGAGTAATTATTCTTTTGATACGTAATATGACAATCCAGTTTTACTTTTCTTCCGTAAACCCATTCTGATATTTCGTATGGAACAGAAGGCAAGGCACGCAAAAATTCCTGTTCTGACTCTTTAAAAACAAGCGAACGACTGCCTTCACGCTTTTGAAATTCTTTATTATTATAAATTTCCAATTTCTCACGAACAGCTAATTTTAGTTCTCCCATTGTTGTATATATTTCATTTCTTAATGAAGCAATAACTGCCGTTGCAATTTTACCAACCGCTCCTTCAACCGCTGCTTTCTGTTTAGGTTTTCTTACCTGAGCAGGCATAATGGCCATAACATAATGGTTTGCGAGAGCTTCATATTGTTCGTTTAAAACGATGTCACCCTCTTTGGGGTGAGTTATTACACCGGTCTTCAAATTTAATGTAAAGTAGAAAGTAATGTAAAGTTTTTCCTGATATTAACTATTGAACGGTTTTCTGATAGA
>NZ_BAAADA010000084.1:0-11486 GCF_039522005.1 Alkalibacterium indicireducens | reverse complement strand
TTTTTTCTTCACCCAACGGGTGAATAAGGAATAGATTGATAAACCTTATCAAAGCGGGATAAATGCCTGTTATGACAAAGTACTATGAATTATTCAGGAAACAATAATTATTTTTAACTTATCCCTTGACATTTATTTTTATACTTGCTAACATTGTGAGCACAGTTAGTTAATGACTGAAACCAATTGAGGAGTGTTTAACATGAATAAAGAATTAAACAACTTAATCACGCCACAATTGAATCGTTATTACTTTAGCTTCTTTAGAAACAATCTATGGAGGCTAGAGCACTTTAAGCTGTCTTAAAAAACAGTGCCCCATAGATTCCATCAGGACATCGAATGGGCGCACACTATAAATGAACTATTAATTTATATATGTGAATTTAACCAACGCTGCATTCGATTATCCTGTTTAAGTAAAACAGATAACCGGATGCAGCTTTTTGTTTATCCTGAAGTCGGTTGGGATGGCAAGTCAGCTTATTTGGTTGTCTGACACGAAGCAACTGTACACACCAAGTTACTAAGATATGTCAGTGGAGGAGATCAGATGATTATTCACACATTAGGGCCGGAAAGTACAGACAGTTACGCCGCAGCCCAGTCGTTACTACAGGCAGAGGAGGATGACATTGTTGGCTATCCGTCATTCGATACCATCCTTCATGAACTCGAACGGCTCAAAGGCGACTGCGTTCTGTTTCCCGTAGCCTTTCAGAGTGCCAGAAAACCCTATGGATGGAAAGAATTCAACTACGATTATTGGGAGAAAATAGAGCTGCTTCAAGTTTTCGCAAAGAAAACCAAGCCGATGGTTCTGGTAGAAAATCGAGACAGAAAAATGGACAGCGCCATGATTCATCCGGCAACAGAGATTTTTCTGGAAAAATACTTGAACAAAGTGAATGAGACACTTCCGATCACCTACACTGACAGCAAGATCAAAGCCTGGACTGCTTTTAAAAATATGGGTCTGAAATACACGATTATCAGCGAAGATGTGTTTGAAAAGGAAAAAAAAGACAATTATCAGATTGTTGAGCGTTATGAGCCTCAAATGGTCTGGTGCTTGTATAAAATAAAAGATGAAGAGGAGAAAATAAAATGATTATTGTATTAAAACAGGGAACAGGTTCAAAAGCGATTAAAGAAATTACAAAGAAGGTTGAAGAACAAGGGGTATCAGTCAGTCATTTCTCAGATATAAAACGAGACTTTCTAGGTGTGATTGGAGATACTAGTGCTATTACACATCGTCTACAGGCACGTCCGGAAGTCGAGCAGATCGTCAGAGTTGAAGAACCGTACAAGCGGGCCAACCGTAAATTTCATCCGGAAAACTCGATTATAGAAGTTGGTCAGGAAACTATCGGTGGAGACCAGCTGGGGATTATTGCCGGCCCGTGTTCTGTAGAAAGTGAAGAACAGATTGTTGACGTAGCGAAACGAATCAAGAAAGCTGGGGCCAATTTCTTAAGAGGGGGAGCGTTCAAACCGCGTACATCTCCGTACAGCTTCCAGGGACTGGAACTTGAAGGGCTGCGTATGCTTCAGACGGCCAAGGCAGAAACAGGCCTGCCAATTGTTACTGAGCTGATGTCGACTAAATGGATCGATGAATTCGTAGAATCCGTTGATTTGATCCAGATCGGCGCTCGTAATATGCAGAACTTTGACTTGTTGAAAGAAGTAGGGAAAACGAAGACCCCTGTCCTTCTTAAACGTGGACTGTCTGCAACTTACAAGGAATGGTTGATGTCTGCGGAATACATCATGTCAGAAGGAAACGAGAACGTTATTCTCTGTGAACGAGGCGTCCGCACGTTCGAACCGGAAACGCGTAACACACTAGATATTCAGGCGGTACCGGTCATCAAAAAACTGTCTCACCTGCCGATAATTATCGATCCAAGCCACGCGGGCGGTATGTCTTACCTGGTTGAAGCTGGAGCAAAAGCAGGGATCGTCGCAGGAGCAGATGGGCTGATGATCGAGGTACACAATGATCCGGAAAACGCATGGAGCGACGGAGAACAGTGCCTGACACCAGACGAATTCGGACTTCTGATGGAGAAAGCCGAGAAGCTGGCATCAGTTGAAGGCCGTACTGTTCCTCTATCCACTCAGAAAGTATCTAATTAAGGAGTCATTCAGATGAATGAATTGAACGTCAACTTGCCGCAGGCGTCTGTATCATATGCGATTAAAATTGAAAAAGGGCTGCTTCAGAAAGTCGGGAAAGAAGTGGCTCAACTGACTAAAAGTCGACGAGTCGCCGTCATCACTGACAGAAATGTCGACAGCTATTACGGGGCTGCAGTTGAACAGCAGCTGGCTGATGAAGGCTTCGAAGTCAGCATGATCGTTCTGCAGCCGGGTGAGCAGACGAAGACACTCTCGATGATGCCCCAAATCTTTTCCCAGCTTATTGAAGCGGGACTGACCAGAAGCGATGTGATCGTTGCTTTAGGCGGTGGCGTAATAGGTGATATAGCAGGCTTTGCGGCTGCCTCTTACCTTAGAGGTATCGATTTAGTTCAGATCCCGACCTCCCTGCTCGCTCAAGTCGACAGCAGTGTCGGCGGAAAAGTAGGAGTGGATCTGCCGGAAGGGAAAAACCTGGTTGGATCCTTCTATCATCCGACACAAGTCATAATCGATCCGGAGGTTTTGAATACCTTGACGGATCACTACTTTGCGGACGGCATGGCTGAAGTCATCAAATACGGATGCATCTGGGATGCAGATTTTTTTGACAGTCTTTTAAAGCTTGAATCAAGAGATGCAGTGATGACAGAGATTGAATGGATCATTGCTAGGTGCTGCGACATCAAGCGAGAAGTTGTCGAGCAGGATGAGAAAGACAAGGGGCTGCGCATGCTTCTAAATTTCGGACATACGCTCGGACACGCGATCGAAGCCTACTATCACTATGAACACATTACACACGGACATGCAGTGGCGATCGGTATGGCAACCTTGACCGAAATTTCCGAAGCCAGAGAACTGACTGAAACAGGAACAGCTGATCAGCTACGACGCGTTCTGAAGATGCACCGGCTGCCATCTGAGATGGAGGATACAAAGGTGTATAATGACATTCTTTCGTTTGTAAGAAAAGACAAGAAACAACTCAACAATCAGCTCCATGTTGTTCTTCTCAACTCAATCGGCACGGCAGCTACTCATCAGACAGACGTCAGCTTTTTTGACTCACTTAGAACAGGAGGACAGGACCATTGACGGATTTAACACTTACACCAAATAGACTACAAGGAGAAGTGACTGTACCTCCATCTAAGAGCCTGGCACACAGAGCGATCATTTGTGCCGCACTGGCTGAGGGAACCAGCACGATCAGTAACATTCAGTTTTCCGATGACATTAAAGCCACGATTCAGGGAATGCGTGCCATGGGTGCTGAAATTAATGAGCAGGAAAATGCTCTCACGATTCAGGGTATCGGCCTTCAGTCGAAAAGCGTGGCGAATGATCAGTCTGAAGGGAAAGAATCAGATCCAGTTCGGACGATCGACTGCAATGAGTCTGGGTCGACATTAAGATTTCTTGTGCCTGTAGCGACTTTATTTGAAGGAAAGACCCGTTTCACCGGACGAGGGAAACTTGGTCAGCGTCCTTTGACGCCATACAAAGATTTATTTGAAAAACAGGGACTGGACTACGACTTAAAGGGCACGGAGCGTCTTGATCTTGTCATTGGGGGACACCTTTCACCGGATACCATCGAAATGAGAGGAGACATCAGCTCACAGTTCATCACAGGCCTTCTGATGACTCTGCCTTTTTTAAATGGCGACTCCAGAATTTACGTGACAACGCCTCTTGAATCCAAAGGCTATATCGATCTGACTTTACACGTTTTTGATCTGTTTGGACTTGAAATCAAAGTTGAGGATGAGGGCCAGACTTTTGTGATACCGGGTAATCAGAAGATGCAGGCAGCGGATTATGCTGTAGAAGGCGATTTTTCTCAGGCAGCATTCTTCCTCACAGCTAATCATATCGGAAATGATATCAGTCTATCTGGGCTCGACAGTCAGTCGCTGCAGGGGGACAAGGCTATACTGGACATTCTGAATAAACTGTCTGATGAAACAGAACGTGTAATCGACGGGTCTCAGTTTCCGGACATCATTCCAACAGCAGCTCTGGCAGCTGCTTTGAGTAAAGGTCACACGCGGTTCACCAATCTGGAGAGACTTAAGATCAAAGAAAGTGACCGTCTTGCAGCTACGCAGAAAGAACTCGAAGCGCTTGGAGCAGATATACAAGTTGAAGGCGATAGTCTCGTCATTCAAGGCGTGGATCAGCTCAAAGGGGGAGTGACGGTCTGGAGCCACAGGGACCACCGGATGGCTATGATGCTGGGGATTGCCTCTACGCGATGCGAAGAACCTATTACAATAAATGACACAGAATGTGTGGCAAAATCATACCCGCATTTCTGGGAAGACTTCAAACTATTAGGAGGACAATTTAAATGAGTGGCATTTGGGGAAAAAAACTTGAGCTGTCTTTATTTGGTGAATCTCACGGAGACGCCATAGGAATTACAATTAATGGGCTGCCGCCAGGATTTGAAATTGATCTGGACCAGGTACAAGTTGAAATGGCCAGACGTGCACCTGGCAGCAGTGATCTGACGACGCCGCGTAAAGAAAAAGATCTGCCGGAAATTCTGAGCGGATTCCTGGACGGGAAAACGACAGGGGCACCACTAACGGCCATTATCAGAAATACAAATACACGGTCAAAAGACTACAGTTTACTTAAGGATGTCATGCGACCGGGTCAGGCAGATTACCCTGGACGAATGAGATACAAAGGTCATAACGATCACCGAGGCAGCGGACATTTTTCCGGACGGATTACCGCACCGATCGTATTTGCCGGAGCCATCTGCCAGCAGTGGCTGAAGCAGAAAGGCATAACAGTCAGCTCCCATATCCAGTCAATCGGAAACATTGAGGATGAGCGGTTTGCGGACCAGAAAGAAGTCACCCACGAGCAGGCGGAAGCATTCAAGAAAGATCAGCTGCCTCTATTCGATGGTGAAAAGAAAGAAGCGATCCGGGATCTTATTCTCGAAGCGAAAGAAGAAGGAGACTCCGTTGGAGGCGTTGTTGAAACCTTTGTGCTAGGCATCCCGGCAGGATACGGGAATCCGTTCTTCGATTCAGTAGAGTCTACACTGGCTCATCTCGTATTTTCTGTCCCTGCAATCAAGGGAATCGAATTCGGTACCGGCTTCGATATAACCAGAATGAAAGGGTCTGAAGCCAATGATGAATACTACTACGATGAAAACGGGCAGGTGAAGACGCGCTCGAACAATAACGGAGGCATCATCGGAGGCATCACATACGGCATGCCGATCGTTTTCCGATCAGCAGTCAAGCCACCGGCATCGATCAAGAAAAAGCAGCAGACGATCAATGTCAGAGAAGGAAAAGCTGCCGAGCTAGAAGTCGAAGGCCGCCACGATCCTTGTATCGTTCCACGCGTCCTGCCCGTCCTTGAAGCAGTGACGGCTATTGCGCTGACCGATCTGATTCTGGGAGGAAACTAAATGACTGAACTGGACCAATGCCGCGAGGAGATTGACCTGATCGATCAGCAGCTGACGGCCTTATTTGAAAAACGGATGGAAACAGTGCTGAAAGTCGGCGAATACAAGAAGGCACATGATCTGCCTATTCTCGATGCAGGAAGAGAAGAAGCTGTGATCAAGAAAAACATCGAACGGCTCAGTAATCCAGCTTTCCACCGCGAGCTATCAGACTTCTACCAGGCACTGATGGCTATTACTAAAGAGACGCAGCAGAGGCTCATGGATGAATCGGAAGACTGAACACATAAAAAGACAAGCAGAATCCCCATTCAGGGATTGCGCTTGTCTTTTTCTAGTTATCTGATTTGTCCTTCGCCAAAGACAATGTATTTTGAAGAGGTCAGTTCAGGCAGTCCCATTGGGCCGCGGGCATGCAGTTTCTGAGTGCTGATCCCGATCTCGGCACCGAATCCGTACTCGAATCCGTCGGTAAAGCGTGTCGATGCATTGACATAAACCGCTGCAGAATCGACTTCACGGTGGAAGCGCTGGCCGGCAAAGTAATCAGACGTGACGATGGCTTCCGAGTGACCCGTGCTGTACTGATTGATATGCGCAATGGCTTCATCCAGGGAATCGACCACTTTTATAGCCAAGATGTAATCCAGGAATTCCGTTGCCCAGTCTTCTTCAGTAGCCGGAACGGACTCACTCAAAATAGCGGCAGCCCGGTTATCGGCTCGCAGTTCAACATTCCATTCAGCCAAGGCATCTTCAATGACTGGTAGATAATCTTCTGCTACATCTTTGTGGATCAGCAACGTTTCTGCGGCATTACAGACTGAAGGACGGTCTGTTTTAGCGTTGACGATGATGTCTCTGGCCATATCACGGTCAGCCGTCTGATCGATGTAGACGTGGACGTTTCCAGTTCCAGTCTCGATCACTGGTACCGTCGCGTTCTCGACCACTGCCTTGATCAGATTAGCTCCCCCACGAGGAATAAGAACATCAAGGTAGCGGTTCAGCTGCATCATCTCTCTGGCCGTTTCACGAGAGGTGTCTTCAAGGAGCTGAATCGAGTCAGTCGGAAGGGTGCTCTGTCCCAGTGCCTGACGCAGGCTCTGCACGATGGCTTTATTCGAGTTGAATGCCTCTTTGCCGCCGCGAAGAATCACGACGTTTCCCGATTTGAAGCAGAGTCCGGCTGCGTCTGAAGTGACGTTGGGACGTGCCTCGTAAATGATCCCGATCACGCCAAGCGGAACCGACTGCTTGCCGATCTTCAGGCCCGCGTCATTGGTCCACATGCTGTCCACTAGACCAACTGGATCTGGCAGAGAGACGATATCTTTAAGTCCCTGAGCCATAGCGGCAATACGGTCAGCAGTCAGTGTCAGTCGGTCCAGTAACGAATCACTGATGCCGGCTTCTCTGGCCCGATCGGTGTCTTTTTTATTTTCTTCTATTATAAAGTCAGTTGAATCGATCAAGGCGTCTGCCATAAGGGCGAGGGCCTCATTTTTTTCATTCGTTGTAGCCTGGGCAAGCTGTCGCTCGGCTTTCTTAGCTCGCTGACCGAGTTCAATAAGGCTTGTCATGTTGTGTCATCCTTCCTGATGTTCTGTTTTCTTAATCAAAGGGTGAAAATAGGGTCCCTATTTTCTCTCCTGACAAGATGCGGAACAGAATAGATAAATCTTCTCCGTTAGCCAGGATCATATTCTTCTTTGCTTCCAGTACGATTTGAGCTGCGTTCAGTTTGGTGATCATTCCACCGGTCCCGAACTTTGTCGAAGAGTCCTGTGCCAGTGAAAGAATGGTGTCGTTGATTTCGCTGATTGTATCGAATCGACTGGCGTCTTTGTATTTCATCGGGTTCTTGTCGTAGAAGCCGTCGATATCTGAGAGCATGACCAGCAGATCGGCATCGGTCAGTTCCAGAACAATGGCAGACAGGGTGTCGTTATCCCCGAAGCGCGTCAGGTGATCCAGTTCTTCAACGGAGACCGTATCGTTTTCATTGACGATCGGAATCACGTGTTTCAGAAGAAGCTGCTCGAAAGTATTGACCGTGTTCTGACGACTGACCGGGAAATCAGTTACGTCCTTTGTCAGAAGAACCTGGCCGACCTGGTGGCCGTAATTATAGAAGAACTGACTGTACAGACTCATCAGTTCCGTCTGGCCGATCGAGGCAATGGCCTGCTGCTCGGGAATCGTGACCGGACGTTCAGTCAGATTCATTCGGGCCAGACCGACACCGATCGCTCCGGACGAGACAAGAATGATTTCCTTGCCCTGATTCTTCAAGTCGCTCAGGACAAAGGACAGTTTTTCCATCTGCTGGAGGTTGATTGCGCCATTCGGGTACATGATGGTACTGGTTCCTACTTTGATTACGACCCGTTTGCTTTGTTTAATTGATTCACGTAAGTGTTCTGTCATAATTATTATTTCACCCAATCTGATACAGAGTAAAAGTCATTTGCTAACTTTAAAATAGTATAACAAGTTATGTTTGAAAATGCCAGATGGTTTGAGACTTGGATACGTTTAATATAAGGCTAAAATAGGTTTGAGTATGGATGAAATCAATCGGAGCGGAAGTTGTTTTACCGTATGTGCGGATCTTACTACAGTTTAGAGATCCATTAATAGAAGAAACTCTCGTTACAAGAGGATTAACTGGATGTCTTATCCAATTTACATCAAGGAAGTATAACTAGACGGGATCTAGTTATACTTCCTTGAAATATTTCCGGCAAAAGTGTCACCAGGAAGGCTCTAGCGGCAGTTAGCGGTGCAATAAGTTCTAAAACTGTAAGTAGACGTCTTATAGCTTGATTATCACTCAGGTGAAGCAGGCTGAAATGCAATTAAATTGCGTCTACTTCTATTTAACCAGGATCAAACTATTCTAAACTGGAGATAGAAGCAGATCCAACTGCAGCTTAGCTATAGCACAGCCGCCTCAGCTCCATCTAGACAGCAGCTCGACATCACATCCTCCCATTCCAGAGAAATAACCAGCAGAAGCCAGCCAAAAAGAAGCAAAACTGAAAACAGAAAAGCTTCAAATGGATGCGAATGCTATTCGCTTCCAAATAAAAAAGATAAACCGGGGAAGGGGGCCGCCGGTTTATCTTATAAGAGGTGGGACATAATTATAAAGGATTGATCTTGAAATCGAAGAGCATTATTTCGGTCGACCGGTCATTTTCCCGGTCTTCAAGTCCGAAGTAGCCGGAAAAGTCAGTACTGACCGAGTCAAGGTCAATGACCTGGAACATCGGACGACTATATCCGTCCTCTGAGTAATGGTCTTCATAAGCATAAACGTGTCCATTGACCAGCTGCATGCCTTGATTAAATGAATGATTGTAGTAATACACAGGCAGTCTGCCGATAGAAGGCGTGATCATGTCTGTTGAACCAAGTTTGTTTAATGATTCGTCAGTCACATTCCAGTCGTGCCAGTTAATCGTTTCTCCAAGGTCCTGTCCAACGATGACCTGTTCATCCTCGCTCAGGACAAGGGTCTCTCCTTTTTCGAATAAAGGAATCTCTTGAAAGTCACCGGTCTGGATATCATAGACATGAAAAGCGTCTGTCGTGTAGTCAGTGATTTCTCCATATTCGTCTTCCTCACCAGGCTGAAGGGATTTGAACGGGATGTACCGTTCGGTTCCTGTTGGAGAAAAAGAAATCTGAACGCTGCTTGAGTCAAGAGCCTGACCGACATTCACTTCGGGAGACAATGTGTCTTCCGGCTCATCGAAATTAAAGGTATAGATGTACCATCCATTTCCCATCTGTTCGTCAGCAACTTGAGTCGCAATCGTCAGTTCAGGTGCATGATAGTAACTGGCCACAACTCCTTGATAAGAAGCGCCTTCCAGTCTTACTTCATAAGACTGCTCCTCTTCCGAGTCTTTATCAAACAGCGAGATATCGAGCATGTTGTCGTCGAACATTCTGCGCCAGTTGACATCGCTGGCCATAGCTGTGTAGACGATCTCATCGTCTGTCTCGGTGAAATTGCTTATATTTCTGGCCTTTCCTCGCATGAAGGAGCGGTAGTCACTGACATATCTGTTGGCAACGGGATTGTATACGTAATCCAGATGTCTGAAGACGGAGCGGTTATTAAGATAGGAGAAGTCTCCATCCTTAAATTCGAAGGTACTGCTTCTTCCAGAGGACTGAGTGCTGTAGATATTGCCTATAAAGAATAAAGCGTCCAGTTCATCGGCATTTCCTTCTTCAGTGACCAGTTTAATCTCCGGCAAGCGTGTACCCGCCTGTATCTGGTAGATCCCAAAAGCTGATAGAGTCAGAACACAAAGAAGCACAAAGCTGATCAGTTTCGAATATTTTGTCATGTGTCTGCTCCTTTCTAAATCGTTATTTTTTTATTTAGCAGATGACGGCTGATGAGAAGAGAAGTTATCCCGATTATTGTCATCAGAACAATAATGAGTGCCATAATTTCGGAATCGAAGAAAAGATAATAATTCTGCACGAGATCGGGCAGGAAGGCTGGAAATACCGCTATCAGAACCGTAACGACTCCATAGGCGATTCCTAATCCTAGTCCTTTGAACGAATAACTCCTTTCCAAAAGAATCACTGTAAATAGCACAAGCATGAATGTCAGACCGATTCCATTCGCTGACAGGAAATAAAATGAAGAGACCGGCAGGATCACTGTGAAAAGTGGATGTATATTAAGAGCCTGATCTAAAGTCATGCCGGACAGCCAGTCGTCAGGAACGATAGCAGAAACGATCTGAAAGCCGATAGTCAAGGAAATGATCTGAACAGCAATCAGGCTGAAGATGGCAATATAGATGACGAACAGTTTCGAATAAAAGATCTGCATTCGAGGGACTGGGAGCATTAAAAGGCGGTAGGCAAAGGTATTCTTGCCCATCCATTCTCTATACCAGATAAAAAAGGAATAGAGAAGCAGTCCACTGATACCAAGAGTCGCGGGTGCCAGGAGCCACAGTGTACTGGTGACGTCGTAAAAAGAGAAACTGCCGAATCGCTCGATTGCCTGCTGGGCAGTGACTGATTCTGTCTGCATGTATTCATTCATCCGGCCGACATAGCGCATAGGTGGGTATATGAAACCGATCAGGTTAAGCAGCAGGGTCACACCGAGCAAAGTATAGAGAAACTTTGAGATACGATCCAGCTCGAACGCCGTCAGGTTAAGTAATGATTTCATATATTGTTTCATCCTGTGTAAACCTCCCTCATGACATCGATCACAGATTTTCCTTCTGTTTCACGCATGTGTTCCGCATTGAATACTTTATAAATTTTTCCTTCATCAAGCAGAATGACTTTATCCAGAAGGTGTTCAATGTCATTGATTTCGTGTGTTGTAATCAGCACGCCTCTGTCTTCCACCAGATAGCTGCTGAATACTTCGGTAATCTGTTCACGGGTAAAAATATCGATGCCGGAGAACGGTTCATCCATCAGAATATACTCGACATCGAGAGCCAGACCCAGAAGCAAATTGACTTTCGCCTGATTCCCTTTCGACAGATCACGCAATTTATCAGAAGCATTCAGCCTGAAGAATTTAAGAATGTCCTTGGCCCGTCTGGCATTCCAGGTATCATAATAGACATTCATGAAATCCATGCTTTCCTGAATCGTAAAGTGAGGCAGGGAGATGGACGCGTCAGGGATAAAAGCAATTTTATTATACAGAGCTGTTACCAGGGTTTCGCCATCGATGGTCACAGACCCTTTCTTGTAGAATAGGAAAGTATAAAGTTTTACCCGCTAGAAAGCCTATCACCTCAAACGTTAATCACTATCCTATGTGTAAAATAGTTGTCGGAAAGTAAAATAGTAGGGCAAGAAATTAAAGTAGACAAAAAGAAAGAAG
>NZ_BAAADA010000083.1:32406-37252 GCF_039522005.1 Alkalibacterium indicireducens | reverse complement strand
CTCCCACTTTCACTGGTGCTTCGTACCCATACGTTTAGAAGTGGGAGACTTCTTTCGGAATTACGTTAAAAAAATACAACTGATTGAGGAGACTGATGATGGATAGAACTGAATTAATGTCTTTACAGAACGGATCGGATATTAGAGGATTCGCACTGGATACAGATGTACATAAGAAGAATCTGACGGAGGAAACAATTAGGCTCATTGCCCGAGGCACAGCTAAGTGGTGGACTGAAAAATCGAATAAACGGTTAGATAAAACGGTAGTAACGATTGGATACGACAGCCGACTTTCCGGACCGTCGATTAAAGAGTGGCTGACTCACGTATTTACGGATCTGGGCATGTCTGTGATCGATGCGGGAATGTCGACGACCCCCGCTTTATTTATGTCTACACAGTATGAAGACTTCAAGTCAGACCTGGGTATCATGATTACTGCCAGTCATTTGCCTATGGAGTATAACGGACTGAAATTCTTCACTAAAGACGGCGGACTTGAACATGATGATATAACATCTATTCTTAACCAAGCTGATACACCTGTTAATCAGCTTGGTCAGGTCGATAAGGGGGATGTCGTGGCTAAAGACCTTTTATCTGTCTATGCTGATGACCTTATCGGTAAAATACGTGAAGCACTTGACGTTGAAAAAACCGCTCGCCCTTTGGAAGGACGTCGCATAATCGTCGATGCAGGAAATGGCGCGGGCGGATTTTTTGCTGATAAAGTACTAAAACCATTAGGAGCAGATACAACAGGTAGCCAGTTCCTTGAGCCGGATGGAACATTTCCTAACCATGAACCAAATCCTGATAATAAAGCCGCGATGAAAAGTGTTTCTGAAGCTGTACTGGCTAATGAAGCAGACTTAGGAATCATTTTTGATACAGATGTCGACCGGTCTGCGATCGTAGACAAAAAAGGTCATAGTATTAACAGAAATAACCTTATTGGTCTAATTGGAGCCATCATACTTGAAGAGAATCCGGGAACTACTATCGTGACGAACTCTCCAGTTTCCGATCACCTCATCCAGTTTATTGAATCAAAAGGTGGGAAAATCGACCGTTACATTTCCGGATACCGTAATGTCATTAATCGGGGAATTGAACTGAACGACCAGGGCATCGACTGTGCGCTGGCTATCGAGACCAGTGGACACGCGGCGATCAGAGAAAATTATTTCCTTGATGATGGGGCATATCTCGCAGCTAAGATCATTGCTAAAGAAGCGGAAATGTCTCTTTCTGGCAGTAGTGTAGCTGAACTGATTCAAGATCTTGATCAGCCGGCAGAAACAGAAGAAATTCGTTTTGTCATAGAAACACCAGCCTACAAGGAAATCGGACCGGCTATTCTTGAGCGATTTGCTTTATGGATTAAAGAAACAGAGGGCTTCAGTCTGGTTGAAGATAATCTGGAAGGAAAGAGAAGTCAGATCAGTGCTCCTTATGGTAAAGGCTGGCTCCTTCTAAGAATGAGTCTGCATGAACCGAAACTGGTTCTTCAAATCGAAAATGATGATAATGACAGAATTCCCGATATTAAGGAAAATCTGAAGACATTCTTTTACAGTATAGAGGACCTCGATACCAGTCGTTTAGTCTAAATTAAAAACCGAGTCATCTGTCAGAACTGACAGGAGACTCGGTTTTTCTAATTATATGCTCATGCTTTATAAATCCAGTTGTTTCCATCATTTTGAAGCAACGTATCAGCTTCATCAGGACCCATGGTGAGAGCAGGGTAAAATGGAATAGAATCAGTAAAGCTGTCCCATTTTTCTCTGATCTGATCGACATATTTCCATGAAGTCGCCACTTCCTGCCAGTGAGCAAAATGTGTTTCATCGCCGTTCAGCACATCAAGAATGAGCTTTTCGTAAGCTTCTGGACTTTCTTCAACTGTTTCTTCTGATCGGACTGCTGACAGTCTGACAGATTCCAGTTCCATTCCAGGACCGATCTTTTTGTTGTTTAGGAGAAGCTCGAAACCTTCATTCGGGCTGACTAAAATAGAAAGGACTGTCGGTTTATCATCGAAAAGAGCTGTCTGAGAAGGCTTGAATACAACATCGACACGAGACGTTTTCTCTGCCAGGCGTTTACCTGTTCGGATGTAAACCGGCGTGTCGCGCCATTCATCTGTTTCGATTATTATTTTTCCAGCAACAAAGGTTTCCGTCAGGGACTCTGGGTCGACTTTATCTTCATCACGGTAGCCTTTAGTTTCTCCGTCAATAGACGTATCATATTGTCCTCTGACAAATTCAGTGTCTTCGTCTTGAGTGACAACAGGGTCTTTCAATGCATTCAGGATCGCCATTTTTTCTTTACGAACTTCTTCAGTCGTGAAGGCTTTAGGGCTGTTCATAGTCAGCAGGCTCACCATCTGAAGCACATGATTCTGGACCATGTCTCTAAGCGCACCACTTTTATCATAGTATTCACCACGTTCTTCTACACCAAGATCTTCACTTAATGTAATCTGAAAGTTTGAAATGGAGTCTTTATTCCAGCTGTTTTCAATCAGACTGTTGGAGAAACGAAGGGCCAGTATATTCTGAACCATTTCCTTACCGAGATAGTGATCGATTCGGTAAAGCTGGTCTTCATCAAAGGATGCATTGATTTCATCGTTCAGTTCTTTTGAACTATTGAAGTCTGAACCGAACGGCTTCTCAATGATGACTCGGTTGAAGCCATTTTCTGTCACAAGATTCTGTTCTCTAAGATGACTCGTAATTGTACCGAAGAAGCTTGGAGACATGGACAGATAGAAAATTCTGTTGCCGTCGATGTCATACTCTTCGTCCAGCTTATCAGCAAGATCTTTCAGTGTGTGGTAATGCTCAGTGTCATTAACGTTGTGAGACTGATATCTGAAATGACTTGCAAACGTGCCGGCATGTTCTTGTGATTCAGTCAAATCTGAAATGGAATCCATAACGACGTCCTGATAATAGTCATCCGACCATTCACGTCTGGCGGTTCCTATGACTGCAAATGATTCACCGAGAAATCCTTTTTTATATAGTTTATATATAGCAGGATACAACTTGCGATGAGCCAGATCGCCGGTCGCTCCAAAAATGATGAATAGTGCTTTCGTTCCTTGAGACATATCGTTCCTCTTTTCTACATGATGATCATGTCTGATTCATTCTGTTTTCTATTTTACTTTTAATTTTACTATCATTCAACTTTATTATGAAAGATAACGAATCATTAGGCTTTAAATCGTTTGAGTTGAAGATCCCAAAACGTTTCCATTAAGCTTATCAATAGATAAAACTGAAAGGATGAGATCATTGTATAAGTACGACAATCTTGATCTGAATTACATTGATGGGGAATGGGTAGAAGGCAGCAGTAAAGAAGTCATTGAATCAATCGATCCTTACACTGAAGATTTGTATGCGACGGTTCGCGCAGCTTCTGCAGGAGATTTAGATAAGGCATATGAAAGTGCCAAGCGTCACCAGAAAGAATGGGAAAAAGTCAGTCCATTTGAAAAAGCAGGCATTATCCGCAAAGCTATAAAAATCATCGAAGACAGAAAAGAAGAGATTACCGATATTCTAGTAAAAGATGCTGGGTCAACGATCGCTAAAGCACAACTTGAAATCGATATAGTTATTGCTGTCATGCATCTGTCTGCAGAATTTCCGTTCCAGATGGAGACGATTGTGAATCAGTCCATGATTCCAGGCAAGAAGAATTACCTCCAGAGAAAACCTGTGGGGGTTGTTGGTGTTATTGGACCATTCAATTTCCCAATGAACCTGTCCATGCGTTCAGTTGCACCGGCACTGGCTACAGGTAACGCAGTCGTCCTTAAACCAGGTCACCAGACACCTGTAAGTGGCGGAAATATTATCGCCAAGGTTTTTGAAGAAGCTGGTCTGCCTAAAGGAGTACTCCAGGTCGTGCACCCTAAAATTTCTGAAATAGGTGACGGCTTCTATGAGCACCCAGTCCCGGATCTGATTTCATTCACAGGTTCCACTGGAGTCGGGAAACAGATTGGTGAAGTCTGCGGACGAGAAGTCAAGGAGACAATTCTAGAACTGGGCGGGAATAACGCCATGGTCGTACTTGACGATGCGGACATTGAAACTGCAGTTAAAGGGGCTATTTACGGACGCTTTATGCATAGTGGTCAGATCTGTATGGCAACGAACCGTATCATCGTTGACGAATCGGTTTATGATGAATTTGCTGAAAAATTCGTTGAGAAGACAAAAGATCTGAAGCATGGTGATCCGACTCAAGAAGGGACACTGATTGGACCGCTTATTGATGGCGGCGAAGTCGACCGTCTGCTGGACGAGGTTGAAAAAGCCAAGTCAGAAGGTGCAGAAGTCCTTCTTGAAGGAAAACGTGAAGGCAATGTCCTGACTCCGTTCATCCTTAAAGGGACTAACGATATGACGACTGCACAGAATGAAATGTTCGGTCCAGTCGTGACGCTGATTCCAGCTAAAGGCGAAGCTCACGCACTTGAACTGGCGAACGACACAGAGCAGGGACTGAGTGGAGCAGTCTCATCAAGCGATGAGAAACGTGCCTTTGCCTTTGCTGAGAAAATGGAAACCGGAATGGTGCACATCAATGACCAGAGTGTCAATGACGAGCCATATATCGCATTCGGAGGAGTCAAAGCTTCCGGACTGGGACGCTTCGGTCGTGAACATTCACTGGATGAATTCACCACGTGGAAATGGATTTCCGTACAGGAAGAGCCAAGACAGTATCCATTTGATTAACGTACTTTAAAGTATAAGTAAAATTAATGAATATCTGATCCGGACTTGATTGAGCCTAACTAGATGCTTGA